>NZ_CP159834.1:1500000-1667500 GCF_047730165.1 Patiriisocius sp. Uisw_047 | reverse complement strand
CTTTTCTATCCGTTCCAGCAAGCCTCACGACTCACCTTCAATACAAATAGAATGCTCCCCTACCACTCTCGCCCCTAGGGCGGAGTCCATAGCTTCGGTAGTATGTTTATGCCCGATTATTATCCATGCCGGATCGCTCGACTAGTGAGCTGTTACGCACTCTTTAAATGAATGGCTGCTTCCAAGCCAACATCCTAGCTGTCTGTGCAATCCAACCTCGTTTATTCAACTTAACATACATTTTGGGACCTTAGCTGATGGTCTGGGTTCTTTCCCTCTCGGACATGGACCTTAGCACCCATGCCCTCACTGCTGATCATATTTTATAGCATTCGGAGTTTGTCAGGAATTGGTAGGCGGTGAAGCCCCCGCATCCAATCAGTAGCTCTACCTCTATAAAACTAATATCAACGCTGCACCTAAATGCATTTCGGGGAGTACGAGCTATTTCCGAGTTTGATTGGCCTTTCACCCCTACCCTCAGGTCATCCCAAGACTTTTCAACGTCAACGGGTTCGGTCCTCCACTGTATGTTACTACAGCTTCAACCTGCCCAAGGGTAGATCACACGGTTTCGCGTCTACTACTGCTAACTATGGCGCCCTATTCAGACTCGCTTTCGCTACGGCTCCGAACCTTAAGTTCTTAACCTTGCTAACAACAGTAACTCGTAGGCTCATTATGCAAAAGGCACGCCGTCACAGCGTAAAGCCGCTCCGACCGCTTGTAAGCGTATGGTTTCAGGATCTATTTCACTCCCTTATTCAGGGTTCTTTTCACCTTTCCCTCACGGTACTAGTTCACTATCGGTCTCTCAGGAGTATTTAGCCTTGGCGGATGGTCCCGCCGGATTCATACAGGGTTTCACGTGCCCCGCACTACTCAGGATACCACTATCTTAACTTCCTTTACTTATACCGGGCTATCACCGTCTATGGCCACTCTTTCCAAAGTGTTCTAATTCATCGAGTCTCAAATGTCGTGGTCCTACAACCCCGATATTGCCGTAACAATATCGGTTTGGGCTATTGCGCGTTCGCTCGCCGCTACTAGCGCAATCACTTTTGTTTTCTCTTCCTCCGGGTACTTAGATGTTTCAGTTCTCCGGGTTTGCCTCCTTGCGGATACTATATCTTCAATATAGTGGGTTGCCCCATTCGGAAATCTTCGGATCAAAGGGTATGTGCCCCTCCCCAAAGCTTATCGCAGCTTATCGCGTCCTTCTTCGCCTCTGAGAGCCTAGGCATTCCCCATACGCTCTTATTTTGCTTATTGTACTTTTTTGCTCTTAATGAGTATTTATGCTTGATAAATAATACTTCCTTAATAGTAATGAGTAAACTCAATACTACATCAAAAGCACTAATTAAAAAGACTTTTAATTTATTACTTTTCTCGTATTCTTATTTCAATATGTCAATGAACGTTTTTCTTGTAAACAACCCAATCTCGATGGTAAAAGAAACTATTTTACTTCTTACAGTATCCTTGGTTGTTCTTATACCTATCTTCTTTGCGTCTGAAGAATTGTGGAGAATATCGGAGTCGAACCGATGACCTCCTGCGTGCAAGGCAGGCGCTCTAGCCAGCTGAGCTAATCCCCCATTTTAAAGCATTTAGTAGTTAGTAGTCAGTAGTCAGTCCTCTCGGATGTGTACTTAGTACCGCATACGGCGTACTGTAAAACTGGTATTAACCAACTTCTAAAATTTCCTTCAATATGTTTTAATGAACTTGTTATTTCCGAAGAAATAAAATAATATTTAATGTAGTCTCAGGCAGACTCGAACTGCCGACCTCTACATTATCAGTGTAGCGCTCTAACCAGCTGAGCTATGAGACTGTAATAGCCTTTAGTTTTCAGTATCCTGTAATCAGTTTTGATATACTGATACGAATTCTTATAGACTGTATTATAATTAAAATTGACAACTAAACTGCAAACAACACCCTCGGTGTAACTGAACTTATAAGCTCAACGTCGTATCTTTCTCTAGAAAGGAGGTGTTCCAGCCGCACCTTCCGGTACGGCTACCTTGTTACGACTTAGCCCTAGTTACCAGTTTTACCCTAGGCAGCTCCTTGCGGTGACCGACTTCAGGTACCCCCAGCTTCCATGGCTTGACGGGCGGTGTGTACAAGGCCCGGGAACGTATTCACCGGATCATGGCTGATATCCGATTACTAGCGATTCCAGCTTCACGGAGTCGAGTTGCAGACTCCGATCCGAACTGAGATAGGGTTTATAGATTCGCTCCTGGTCGCCCAGTGGCTGCTCTCTGTCCCTACCATTGTAGCACGTGTGTGGCCCAGGACGTAAGGGCCGTGATGATTTGACGTCATCCCCACCTTCCTCACAGTTTGCACTGGCAGTCTTGTTAGAGTTCCCGACATGACTCGCTGGCAACTAACAACAGGGGTTGCGCTCGTTATAGGACTTAACCTGACACCTCACGGCACGAGCTGACGACAACCATGCAGCACCTTGTAATCTGTCCGAAGAAAAGAGTATTTCTACTCCTGTCAGACTACATTTAAGCCCTGGTAAGGTTCCTCGCGTATCATCGAATTAAACCACATGCTCCACCGCTTGTGCGGGCCCCCGTCAATTCCTTTGAGTTTCATTCTTGCGAACGTACTCCCCAGGTGGGATACTTATCACTTTCGCTTAGCCACTCAATCCGAAGATCGAACAGCTAGTATCCATCGTTTACGGCGTGGACTACCAGGGTATCTAATCCTGTTCGCTCCCCACGCTTTCGTCCCTCAGCGTCAATACGTTGTTAGTGATCTGCCTTCGCAATCGGTATTCTAAGTAATATCTATGCATTTCACCGCTACACTACTTATTCTAACCACTTCACAACGATTCAAGACAACCAGTTTCAATGGCAATTCTACAGTTGAGCTGCAGACTTTCACCACTGACTTAGCTGCCCGCCTACGGACCCTTTAAACCCAATGATTCCGGATAACGCTCGGACCCTCCGTATTACCGCGGCTGCTGGCACGGAGTTAGCCGGTCCTTATTCTTACAGTACCGTCAAGCTGCTACACGTAGCAGTGTTTCTTCCTGTATAAAAGCAGTTTACAACCCATAGGGCCGTCATCCTGCACGCGGCATGGCTGGATCAGAGTCTCCTCCATTGTCCAATATTCCTCACTGCTGCCTCCCGTAGGAGTCTGGTCCGTGTCTCAGTACCAGTGTGGGGGATCCCCCTCTCAGGGCCCCTACCTATCGTAGTCTTGGTAAGCCGTTACCTCACCAACAAACTAATAGGACGCATACTCATCTTGTACCGTAACCTTTAAAATTCCTGTGATGCCACAAAAACTTACTATGGGGTATTAATCTTCGTTTCCAAAGGCTATCCCCCAGTACAAGGTAGATTGTATACGCGTTACGCACCCGTGCGCCGGTCGTCAGCAAGTAGCAAGCTACCTCTGTTACCCCTCGACTTGCATGTGTTAAGCCTGCCGCTAGCGTTCATCCTGAGCCAGGATCAAACTCTTCATCGTTAAATCTTAAATATATTTATACAACTTATCGAGCTCTCTCAAATTAATTCTCAGGTGTTATTCTTAGTTTAGTTATTCAATACAGTTACTGCAAGTTTCCAAGTAGTAACCATACGCTGTCAATTTCAATATGTCAATGAACTCCCCAATAAAGGGATTAAAATCTTTATACCTATATTATAGGTTAAAATCTCTTTGTAGATGCGAAGGAGTCGAACCCTCTTCTGTATTCCAAATCACCTTTTTTAATGAACTAATTCTCTAAGCGGCTGCAAATATAATACTGTTTTGCAAACTAACAACCCCTTTGTGAAAATATTTCAATTAATTTTAAAAGAACTTTTTTGCTTCGTTTACAACAAACTACGTTGCTTTCCTAAGCGGCTGCAAATATACTACCTTCCTAATGTTATGACCAAACTATTAATCAAGTTTTTTGCATAAAAACACATATTTATTCATAACCTCCTGCACACCTACAAATTACAAAATAATTATTTTTGGGTTAGCGATTGATGCGGCATCCTTTTTTGCCATTTTAGCAAAAAAGATACAGCGGAAAGCGCGGTCATTGTGCCATAAAAGGCATAATGAAACACCAAAACCTTAAAAACAAGTGGGAAAATAACAGGCCTAAATTTAAGAGCGAACATCTAAAGCACTGCTTTCTAAAGGACTAAATAAAGGATACTACTTGTGTTTAATTTTGTCTCTCTATTTTACTGACTGAGAAGCGCAAAAAAATCTAAAGAAAAGGCCAGTTTTTGATGTTCTAAACGATTGTTCTTAGCGCTTCTTTTTAGAATGTCAATTTAAAGGAGGCCTTCTCAAGATTCGTAAGTCAGAAATGAGATACGCTTTGCACTTCTTTGCGACCTATTATATTGTAATACTAAATTGTATTTTTGCTAAAAACAGCAGACCTTGATTCTACTACAATTTATCGTATTGTTCCTTTTTGGGATCACCATTTTAAAATTAACCCCTAAACAATGGGTTGCCTATATTTTTACTCTAGTCTTTACCCTTTTTACTACCCTTCAGTTTATCTCCTATTATACAATAGGAAACTTAATTGATTACAAATATGTAGAACACGCTAACCTAGCAGACATATGGAGTGTACGTGGCTACTATGCCGCAGAAATTGCGATGGGCTTACTTTCCTTCGTCTTGATACTCACTTTTACCCTCTTTATATATAGGTATGTGCGTAAAGTAAAAATTTCGAGATTGCTGGCGATCTTCCTGATTGCTGGCTGTGGAAGCTTTCTTTGTGTTTCCGAAAAAAGTATGGGGCATCAACTATATGATGTATATGCTATAAAAACAGCAAAATCCACGGGGTTTGAAGATGCATTAACTAAATTAACAATAGACCCGGCACGCTATGTGACTGCTGACAACATAGTAGCAACCCCCGGCAAGAACATTATTGTGCTATCTCTCGAGTCATATGAAAAAGGGTATTTATCTACAGGGCTCGATTTAACCCCTAACCTCTCAAAGCTTAAAAATGAGCACACCTACTATAATATGAATCAAAACAATGGAAGTAGCTGGACAGAAGCTTCTATTTACACCTCATTAACAGGCATGCCTGCCTATTTCAAATCTCCTAAAAACGAGACGTTTAATAACACCAAACTACAGACCATTGCAAATCTTGGAACCGTACTCGATAAAGCGGGATATGATATGACCTATTTGCTTGCAAAAAAAGAATTTTCTGGACTGAATGATCTTCTAAGCAATTTTGGCTTTACGGTTCTTTCAAATGAGGACTATAGTGGTAATTCTAAAGACACATATTGGGGGCTACACGATAAAGACATTTTTGAAATGGCTACAGAGCAAGTATTAGCAAAAAAAGATGGTGATAGGCCTTTCGCTATTTTCTTAAATACCATATCTGGGCATTTTCCAGAAGGGGTATATGATGATAGACTAGAGGGTGTTTTTCAAGAACGTAATTCTAAACTTGAGTATATGACCTACGCTGTTGATCATTTTATAGGAGAACTATATACTACACTTCAGAAAAACGGTCTACTTGAAAGCACTGAAATCTTCATCTATCCTGATCACGAATTTATGGGTGACCCAGTAAAACTCATTCCCGAATTCCCAAACGAGCGCGGTCTTTTTTTATTAACTACCGCTAACGAGCAGACACTAAAACACAACACTGACACACAGATCTCTCAACTACACATACCTCGTTTGATTATCAATGGGAGCGGTATTAAAACAAATGCTACTTTTTTGGTAGATTATTATAAAGAGGCCGATATTAATGATTTTACTGAAAGGAACATAAATAACATACTATCTATCAACGAACCAATGACCCAACGGTATACTTATTCCAACCTCATTGATGTCACCTATAGAGATAACACCATAACGATTAGCCAGGAAGACGGATATAAGACAACTTTAAAAAACATAAAAGAAAACAAATTATATCAAGTACATTTTAATCATAATGAACACTATAGTACTCTCACAGAGATTGATAGTTTTAAGAAATGGTGGCGTAGTCCAAATTTAAATTTGGTTTTTTCAGTCAAAGAAAACACTGTCTTTGGAAGCCTATCGAAACATAATACGATAGGAATATCCAAACACAGCCCAGAATCGATTTCATTCACAGAAGCCGAAATAGATATTTTTGAGGACTGGACTCTGATGCAGCCACAAATTAATAAGAACATCGACATACTTCATCTTAAAAGTGTAGTTGGTGATGTTCACAAAACGCGCGGTAATAGCTTTGCTTATACTGGAGCAGATACACACAATTTAAAAGAAGGCATTAATCTTCTTTCGGTACAGAATAATGTTTTTTACGTCGAAAATTATAATGTGAAGGACAATGAGGCCGCTTCAATGACATTTATGGAACGCTTGAGGAAATTATTTCCAAATAAGACGCCGTTTATCTTAGTCATAGAAGGCGGAATTGGCGATGGTCTAAGAATACATAAGGATGAACTGCAAAACTTTGGGCTGGACGAGCTAGCTACATTAAATTCTAAAACTGCCTATATTTCTTATATGAATAAAGCTGGCTATATGATAGAGATGACAGATAATCATTCTAAATACTACACCTCAACCATCTATTTTTTAGAAAAGCAATATATGACTGAATGGCTTTTAGACACGCCACGATACATAGCTAGCAGCGGAGGAATAATAGACAATGCAAAAACCACTAATTCACTAGAAGCATTAAATTTAAATTATAAAAAAGGCTTTAGATATTTTGAATTAGATCTCAGAGAAACTTCAGATGGAACTTTAATTGCGGTTAGAGACTGGGATTTTTGGAAAAAAATGACAGGGTATAAAGGTGTGGTACCTCCTACCTTGGCTATTTTTAAAGAATACAAATTGTTTGATAAATATACTACTCTTGATATTAAACAAATAGATGATTGGTTCTCTAAACATCCAGATGCTGTTTTAGTCACAGGCGCCATTAATGACCCCCTAAAAATTGCAGAAGCTATAAAAGATGTATCTCGAGTTATGGTCAACCTCGACACAGAAGCAGCCGTAATAGTAGCGCAAGACCAAGGTTTTAAAGATATTCTGATCACAAATAGACTACTTGCTTCTTGGGGAACTAATAAAATAGATAAACTTAAAGAACTTAACATTAACAAAGTCACCATTAGACATAGCGAAATGCAGAATAACAAAGCTATGTTCAGAAACCTAAAGGAAAATGGCATAAAAATTTATGTGACTCATGTTGATTTTGAGGCTGGTAAAGATGAAAAATACGTCTTTAATTATGACTTCGGCCTCGTCTATGGTATGTACGCGAACGACTGGGTTTTTTCTACGGAATAACCGTAGAAACTTCTTCAAATAATCGCTTAAATTTAGGTTGTCTAACATTTAGCAAGGTAGTATCTTTACGCTCACAAAAATCAAGACATGGTTAACGTTACTTTGCCAGATGGCAGTATTAAAGAGATGGAAAACGGCAGCACCGTTATGGATGTTGCAATGAGCATTAGTGAAGGATTAGCGCGTAACGTGCTTTCTGCATCTTATGATGGAGAGACCGTTGAGACCTCTACACCACTTACGCAAGATGGAAGCCTCGTATTACACACCTGGAATAATGACGAAGGTAAAAAAGCGTTCTGGCACTCTTCTGCACACATTCTCGCACAAGCACTTGAAGAATTATATATCGGTGTAAAACTAACTATTGGCCCAGCCATTGACAATGGTTTTTACTATGATGTAGATTTTGGCGACACTTCTTTTACAGAAAAAGAACTGGTCGAGGTAGAGAAAAAAATGTTAGAGATCGCTCGTGGAAAACACCCTTTTTCTTTGCGTTCTGTATCTAAAGAAGCCGCTCTTGACTTTTACAAAAAACAAAACAACGAATATAAAGTTGAGCTCATAGATAATTTAGAAGATGGTACGATCACATTCTGTGATCACGATTCGTTTACAGATTTATGTCGTGGGGGTCATTTACCTCATACAGGATTTATCAAAGCGATAAAATTGATGAGTATCGCAGGTGCATACTGGAGAGGTGACGAGAAAAACAAGCAGTTAACTCGTATTTACGGCATCACATTTCCAAAGCAAAAAGACTTAAAGGAATATCTAGAGTTATTAGAGGAAGCTAAAAAACGTGATCACAGAAAACTAGGAAAAGAACTTGAGCTGTTTACCTTCTCACAAAAAGTGGGACAAGGTTTACCGCTATGGTTACCTAAAGGAGCGGCATTGAGAGAACGTCTTGAAAACTTCTTGAAAAAAGCACAGAAAAAAGCAGGATATGAAACAGTCATAACACCGCACATAGGAAATAAAGAATTATACGTGACTTCTGGTCACTTTGCAAAATACGGGGAAGATAGCTTTCAGGTAATTAAAACACCGAATGAAGGGGAAGAGTTTATGCTCAAGCCAATGAATTGCCCTCATCACTGTGAGATTTATAACGCAAAACCAATGTCTTACAAAGACTTGCCGAAGCGTTTTGCAGAATTTGGAACAGTTTATCGATACGAGCAAAGTGGAGAGCTTCACGGTTTAACAAGAGTGCGTGGTTTTACACAAGATGACGCACATATTTTCTGTACACCAGATCAACTGGATGCAGAATTTAAAGAAGTGATTGACCTTGTACTATATGTTTTTGGATCTTTAGGTTTTGAGAACTTTACAACGCAGGTATCCATTCGTGATAAAAGTAAGCCAGAAAAGTACATAGGTGACCTTGATACTTGGGAAAAAGCAGAAAATGCAATCTTAAGCGCAGTAAAAGACAAAGGATTAGATTATGTTGTAGAAGAAGGTGAAGCGGCATTTTATGGCCCAAAGCTAGATTTTATGGTAAAAGATGCCTTGGGAAGAAGTTGGCAATTAGGGACAATACAGGTAGACTACAACTTGCCCGAACGCTTTGAACTCACCTATAAAGGTAGTGATAATGAACTACATAGACCCGTAATGATCCACCGCGCACCCTTTGGGAGTATGGAGCGTTTTGTAGCTATTTTACTCGAGCATACCGGCGGAAATTTTCCGTTATGGCTAATGCCTGAGCAGGTTGCAATTTTATCTTTAAGCGAAAAGTATGAGAATTATGCTGAAAAAGTTTTAAATCTCCTAGAAAAACACGAAATTCGCGCCCTTGTGGATAACAGAAGCGAGACAATTGGAAAGAAAATCCGCGAGGCTGAAATGAATAAAATCCCTTATATGTTAATTATAGGGGAACAAGAAGAAAATGACGGCACGATTTCTGTAAGAAAGCATAGCGAAGGAGATTTAGGAACCATGACGATAGATGCCTTCGGAAATATGATTACTGAGGCAATTGCTAAAGAAATCAAACCGTTCAAATAAGAATAATAACTTTCGCGTTAAGCGAAAACACTAAATACGTTAGCCATAGCAATACGACGAAAAAGAAGCCGAGGTCCTGCAAGGATCATTAAAGAAGATCAACACAAAATCAACAGGAAGATTCGTGCCGAAGAGGTACGTCTCGTTGGTGAAAATGTGGAGGTTGGGGTTTATAAAACACGACAGGCACAGGAGATGGCCGAAGAGCAAGAGTTAGATCTTGTAGAAATATCTCCTAATGCAAAACCACCGGTTTGCAAAATAATGGATTACAAAAAATTTGTCTACGAGCAAAAGAAGCGCGAGAAGACATTGAAGTCCAAAGCTACTAAAGTAATTATCAAAGAGATTAGGTTTGGTCCTAATACAGATGATCACGATTATGAGTTTAAAAAGAAACACGCGGTAAAGTTCTTGAAAGATGGAGCAAAACTTAAAGCGTATGTATTCTTTAAAGGACGTTCTATTATATATAAAGATCAAGGTGAAATCTTGTTGCTTAAGTTAGCACAAGAACTTGAAGACCTTGGGAAGGTTGAGCAAATGCCGAAGCTGGAAGGTAAACGTATGATTATGTTTATTGCCCCAAAAAAGAAGTAGACTTTAACTGCGCTCAGTCTGTATATTAAAAAATAAAAAGTAGCAGTTTTTACTGTTCTAAAAATATTCCGCATTGCGGAACTTGTGAAATAATAATAAAAATAGGAAACATGCCTAAACAAAAAACAAAATCGAGTGCTAAGAAGCGTTTCAAGCTTACAGGTACTGGAAAGATTAAAAGAAAGCATGCGTTTAAAAGTCACATCTTAACAAAGAAGTCTAAAAAACGTAAGCTTAAACTAACTCATGATGGTTTGGTAAGCAAGCCTGACCAGAGTAACGTTAAGCAAATGCTTCGTTTGAAGTAATTGCCTAACCGGTTCATTAAATTTATAAACCCTGGAGCTAGGCTGAAAAGATTTTAGATTGTCGAATGGCAATTTTAGATTTTTGAACTATAAAGTGTCGCAAAAAAACAGACCGCCTACTACAAAAAACAATTAAAAAGATGCCAAGATCAGTAAACAGCGTTGCCAAAAGAGCACGTAGAAAAAAAGTAATAAAGCAAGCTAAAGGTTACTTCGGAAGACGTAAAAACGTTTGGACAGTAGCAAAAAATGCGGTAGACAAAGCAATGTCTTACTCTTACAGAGACCGTAGAGCAAAGAAAAGAACATTTAGAGCGTTATGGATCACTCGTATTAATGCAGGTGCTAGACAACACGGAATGTCTTACTCACAGTTTATGGGAGGAATGAAAAAAGCTGGAATCGAATTGAACCGTAAAGTTCTTGCAGATTTAGCAATGAACCACCCAGAAGCTTTTGAAGCAATCGTAAAGAAAGTAAAATAAGACATTTATAAATCTATTATTTCACAATAAGAGAAAATCCCTACTTCCATTGAAGTGGGGATTTTTTTTGTCTAAAACTTAAATAATTTGAGTCCCAATAAACAAAGACACAAAAACCCTTAGGGCTATAGAAGAGAGCAACTAGAGCATCATGGATCAACCGGATTAATGCAGGTGCTATGCAACAAGGAATATTTTAACACAGTTTATGGGTTGAATGAAAAAAGCCGGAATCGAATTGAACCGTAAAGTGCTAGAATATTTAGCGAAGAACCACCCAGAAGTTTTTGACGCACTCATAAACAAAAAAAACAAGATGTTTAACCCTTACTTCTTTTAAAGCGTTGGCACAATTCTATTCCTAATTCAACTACTAACTGACATATTTACCGATTCAATTTTTTTGAATAAACCTATTTTAAAAAGGATTTTGAATGATACATTACTATCATCAGCGGGTTACAAGCCCATTTTTACTTTCAAAGTCTATCTATACCGGATTGTAAAATTTCATTTCATTTCTTGGCGTGATTTTGGCACCTACCTTTCACATAAGTTTAAACTAAAATATTTGCTGCGTAAGAATTATGCAAGAGAATATTTTTCAAATTAAAAGTACAGTATGATTCTAGTTAAAGAGAACGACACGGTTAAAGTAAAATACACAGGTAAGTTATCTGACGGACAAATTTTTGACAGTTCTGAAGGTAAAGAACCATTGGAATTTGTTTTAGGGAAAGGACAATATATCCCTGGCTTTGAGAAAGGACTAGTGGACATGAAGGTAAATGAAAAAAAGACCATTACAATTCCGAAGGAGGAAGCGTACGGTGAGATCAGAACTGATTTAACTCAAGAAGTAAAAAGAACCGAACTTCCACAAGATGTTACACCCGAAGTTGGTATGGGTCTCGTTTCTAAAACTCCAGATGGACAAGAAATGAATTTACGCGTAGTTGAAGTTAAAGAGGAAAGTGTTATCATAGACGGTAATCACCCTCTAGCAGGTAAAGACCTTATTTTTGATCTTGAAGTAGTGTCAATTAAAGACACAGTGGTTTCAGAATAAAATAAATCCCCCACTTCGCCTGAAGTGGGGGATTTCCATATGTTGTAAAATAATAACATCATCACAGTTAGATCCAGCACTTTTCCAAAAATTTTCAATAAGAAATAAAGCTACAGGCATACTTCTTTGAAAAAAATATAATTTGAACGCCGCCTGCATTTACCAAATATTTGATACTTTATTTCAATTTATTAGCTGGAAATAGGTGTTTTTTTTTATGTCTTCTGCTTCTTCTTTTTTGCTGCAGGAAACAAGACATTATTTAATATCAAACGATAGCCAGGTGATTGAGGGTGCAATGCAAGTTCGGTTTTAGCATCCCCCACTCTATGCTGGTAATCTTCTGGATCGTGCCCACCGTAAAAAGTGAAGAAGCCTTTTCCTTTAATGCCATGAATGTAGCGCGCCTCTCCATTGGTTTTATTCTCACCCATTACTAGCACGTTGCTCTTTATTTCGTCACGCTCGTAAGATGTCGTTTGCCCCATAAATCCTTTTACTAATGAGGTATGGTTTTGCACCAGCATACAAGGAATAGGATCCCACTTCGCAGAATAATCCATTAAAGAGAAGTAATCTGTTTCTTTAGGAATACTACGTTTTCGGGTCATATCTATACTCGAGAACTCATAGACCATCGGGCTGCGCTCTAAATTAAAATCTTTAAAAGCAAATGTCTTTTTATAGTCTATTTTATTTTGATACCCAGAATCGCTAGGGTCGCCATCAAACATAGGTTCGCAAATGTCTATCCCTTCTGCAGCAAGTGCAATGTCAAAACTATCTGTAGCACTGCACATGGCAAACATAAAACCACCACCTACTACATAGTCACGCACTTTAAGGGCAACATCTCTTTTTGCTTCGGAAACTTTAGTATATCCCATTTTTATAGCGAGCTCTTCAGACTTTCGCTTTTCTTCAATATACCAAGGAGCAGATCGATAGGCTCTGTAAAATTTACCATATTGTCCTGTAAAATCTTCGTGATGTAAATGTAACCAGTCGTACAATAACAGCTCATCACCCATTACTTGTTCATCATAAATTGTCTCATAAGGAATCTCTGCGTAGGCCAATACCATGGTTACAGCATCATCCCAAGGCTGGTTTCCTAATGGCGAATACACTGCAATCTTTGGTGCTTTTTCTAAGGACACCGCTTCCATATTTTGTGATGGGCTCGCGATTAACTCTAAGATTTCTTGCGTTTTTGAATCGCTTAAGATTTCAAACGAAACCCCACGTATCTGGCACTCTCTTCTTATGTCTTCTACATCAGGCAATAGAAAAGAGCCACCTCTGTAGTTGAGAAGCCACTTTACTTTTACCTGTCTTTCAAGGGTCCAGTATGTCATTCCATATGCCTTGAGATGTTCTTTTTGCCCTTCAGTATCCATCGGGATGAGGATATACGAGGCACTTGCCTGCAGGCTAAAAAATAGGAAGATAATTAATATTATCAATCGTGTCATGTATCGTATTTTTGCAATGCTCAAAGTGAAGCATCAGTCTCAGGCTAAGATACTGACAAATTTTAAGCCAAAGTTATGATAGGCTGGAGATTTCAGTAGAAATTAAAGACAGACCTCTTTACTGTAAGAAGCAAGAGAAAAGAATATAGACCATTGACAGTATAATATATTCTTAAAACTAAAAGGAAGTAGCCAACAGTTAGTAGTCATGTATTCCACTATAAAATTATTATTTTTCGAGTTCCAGCTCCAGTTCTAAAAAGGAACTTCACTGTCATCATCAGCACTTAGATCGTCATTCATCGCACTGCCAAAGGCTTCATCTGGCGAAGGTAGATTTGCCGTTTTAAAGGTGTCATCATTCGCCGCGTTATTCATGCTAGAATGTAATTCTGTAGGCATATAATTAAAGGTCTCCAAGTTTTCAAAACGTCCTAAATGACCGATGAACTTTAGACGTATTTCATCAAGACCACCGTTACGGTGCTTGGCGATAATAAACTCTGCTTGCCCGTCTGTAGGTGAGTGTTCGTCGTCATCCCACTCTTCTATTTTGTAGTATTCTGGGCGATAAATAAAGGATACAATATCTGCATCTTGCTCAATCGCTCCAGATTCACGAAGGTCACTTAATAATGGGCGCTTACTTCCTCCACGTGTTTCAACGGCACGCGATAATTGTGATAGTGCAATTACCGGTATGGCTAATTCTTTAGCGAGGGCTTTAAGGTTACGAGAGATAGTCGAGATTTCTTGTTCTCGGTTTCCTCCGTTTTTATTTCCTCCGGCAGTCATCAACTGGAGGTAATCAATCATTATCAATTTTATCCCGTGTTGTGAAGCCAAACGTCTTGCTTTTGCACGTAAATCAAAAATGGATAAAGAAGGTGTGTCATCAATAAACAAAGGCGCTTTTTCTAAAGCTTGTACTCTTACGTTTAACTGCTCCCACTCATGCTTCTCAAGGTTTCCAGTACGCAACTTTTCCGAAGACAGTTTCGTTTCCGAAGAAATTAAACGTGTAATCAATTGCACAGATGACATCTCCAGTGAGAAAAAGGCGACAGGAATATTATGATCTACCGCAACGTTACGTGCCATAGATAAAGTTAACGCCGTTTTACCCATACCTGGACGGGCTGCGATGATGATTAAATCACTAGGCTGCCATCCTGAGGTAAGTTTATCTACTAACTCAAATCCTGAAGGAATTCCGGAGAGCCCTTCTTTGTTGGCTATTTCTTCAATCTTCTTTTTTGCGGCAATCACTAATTGCTGTGCTGTTTCTGAAGATCGTTTAATGTTTCCTTGGGTAATCTCGTAGAGTTTAGATTCTGCTGTGTCGAGTAAATCAAAAACGTCTGTAGTTTCGTCGTAAGATTCTTCAATAATCTCATTGGAGATTTTGATTAAACTACGTTGTATAAACTTTTGAAGTATGATTCTAGAGTGAAACTCAATATGCGCTGAAGAAGACACTTTTTGAGTTAACTGAATCAAATAAAACTCTCCTCCTGCAGCATCTAGTTTTTGCATCTGCTTTAAACGCGCCGAAACGGTTAATAAGTCGACCGGCGAGCCTTCTTTAAAGAGAATATAGATGGCCTCAAAAATATGCTGATGCGCTTCCTTATAGAAAACATCTGAGCTTAATATATCGATAACATCATCAACCCCTTTTTTATCAATCATCATCGCGCCTAACACAACCTCCTCAAGGTCAATAGCTTGTGGTGGTATTTTACCTTTCTCCAGAGAAACTACAGGAGTTGTGCGCTTTTTAAATGAAGAAGATGTTTGTACTTGTTCCATATGACTAAAGTAAGGATAACATAATGATTAAGTGAGAAAAATGTAAGTATGGATATTAACCATTCATTAACAAGTGCATTGTTAACAAGTAAAAAATATTGTTAATAAGGTACAAAAAAATCTGAAGCTAACACTTCAGATTTTTTAAAGTACCGGTATCACTCAATTTATTCTTTAAAGACTCCCATTTGAGAATATTTATCCATTCTTTTTTCGACTAAATCTTTTGGTGATAAGTCTTTTAAAACGGCATATTCTTTCTCGATGGCAGCTGCAACAGTCTTAAAAGTAGTCTCACGATCACTATGTGCTCCACCTAAAGGTTCTTTAACAATAACGTCTATGAGCTTTTGCTTTTTCATATCTGTTGCCGTAAGCTTTAAGGCTTCTGCTGCTTGTTCTTTATACTCCCAGCTCTTCCATAATATAGAAGAACAACTTTCTGGAGAGATTACAGAGTACCATGTGTTTTCTAACATCAGTACACGATCTCCTACTCCTATTCCTAGGGCACCACCACTGGCTCCTTCACCAATGATAACTACAATAATTGGCACTTTAAGGCGAGTCATCTCAAGTATATTCCGGGCAATAGCTTCTCCTTGTCCTCTTTCTTCTGCCTCCATTCCTGGATAGGCGCCTGGCGTATCTATTAAGGTCACAACAGGAATGCCGAATTTCTCGGCAGATTTCATCAGACGCAGTGCCTTACGATATCCCTCAGGATTTGCCATCCCAAAATTTCTATACTGTCGTGTTTTTGTATTGTATCCTTTTTGCTGACCAATAAACATATAACTCTGATCGCCTATTTTACCTAGGCCACCCACCATTGCTTTATCGTCTTTAAAATTTCGATCCCCGTGTAATTCTAAAAATGATTTATCACAAATAGAATTTATATAATCCATTGTGTAGGGACGATTGGGATGACGCGATAATAATACGCGCTGCCACGGAGTAAGGTTTTTATATATTTCTTTTTTGGTTTCTTTTAGTTTCTTCTCAATTTGCTTACAAGTATTAGTCACATCTATTTCACTGTCCTCGCCTATCTCGAAGGCTTTCTCGTACTGTTCTTGTAATTCTTTAATCGGAAGTTCAAACTCAAGATATTCCATAGTATCTTCTATTTTCAGGTTTGTTATGGCTACAAATATAACCAATGTCATGCTTATTATAACATCTCTTTAGACTTTCTAATGCTCCTCATTTTAATAATTCCGTTGCAGATAACTGTGGCGACAATAATCCCAGCACCCATATAAAATTGTGGGCTCATATGTTCTTTATCACCTAGAATCCATAGCGCTAGTAATATGCCATATACAGGCTCCATGTTAATGCTCAGCATTACGGTATAAGGGCTTATCCACTTCATCACGTGTACCGACGCGATAAAAGCGTAGGCGGTACAGGCAGAGGCTAAAATAAGAAGGTACACCCAATCCATTAAAGAGATTATAAAGAATGCTTCGGAAAAGTCACGAGCATAGAACAGATAGGCTGTAATACATAACATACCAAAGAACAACTCATAAAACGAAATGACCGACGCGTTATATTTTACTGCAAGCTTTCCATTAATAACAGAAAAAAGCGCTCCTAAAAAAGAAGAAGTAAGGGCGAGTAAGATCCCCCAAAAATAGTCACCTTCTACTTGAAAAATAATATATAAACCAACCACTACAATAAGTCCAAAAAGAACCTCATACCAGATAATTTTTCTCCTATAATATATAGGCTCTAAGAAAGCAGTGAAAAACGCACCTGTAGACATGATCGCTAGCGTGATCGAGACATTAGATTCTTTGATGGCACCAAAAAACGCCAACCAATGGACGGCGATTATCAGTCCTGCTAGGAAGAACCCAGCGATTGTTTTTAGCTTAAATTTCAGTTTATAACGTTTCAGTAGTACCCAAAAAAAGATTAGAACACTTGCAATTAACATTCTAAACCACACCAAAGGAAGTGCATCTATCGTAATGAGAGCACCCAGTACGGCTGTAAAACCCCAAATAAAAATGATGAAATGTAGGTGTAGGTAATTGAGGAGTTTATCGTTTTGCATTGCGTAACAGGTAAATCGCTAAGATAGTAAAGACCACATTAGGAAACCAAGTCGCTACCAAGGGTGAAAAATCACTTTGCTGCGCGAGTGTTCCAAAAATTTTATCAAAAAACACAAACACCATCCCAATACCAATACCTATAGCAAGATTTGCTCCCATCCCACCACGGCGCTTTACAGATGAAACGGCCACCGCAATAATGGTCAAAATAAAAACAGAAAACGGAATGCTGAAGCGCTTATACTTCTCGAGGACATATCTATTAATATAGGACGAACCTCTAGCCCGTTCTTGCGCTATGTATTTATTTAAGTCTGCATAATTGAGTGTTTCTGCAATATATTTTACAGGAGTAAGATCTTCTAATGCAAAAGAAAACGTAGTATCTACTCGAGTTCGTTTTTCTAAGATGTCATCGTTTATTCCTATAGTACGTTTCTTATAATTTTGAAGCGTATAGGTACTATCCAACTCATTGTAACGGATACGATTTGCAGAGATTTTATACACAAGTTTATTGTCTTCAAAATGTTCTAAACTAAAATTCCCGCCAGAATGGTCTAGTACATTAAAATGGCTTACGTATATATAGTCATTATCATTAATCTGTCTAAAGATATTTCCTTTCTCGCGGTCTTGCTTTCTAATTAAATACTCATATGTAAACTCGTTATAGCCTTTACTCGCATGAGGCGCAAGATATAAAGTAAGCCCAAGTCCTAGAGCAAATACGATAGTTGCCCCTATCATAAAAGGTCTTAAAAAACGGTAATAAGAAACACCGCTACTCAAAAAAGCAATTACCTCTGTGTTGTTAGCAAGCTTAGATGTAAACCAAATCACAGACAAAAACAGAAATAGCGGAAACAACAGATTTGCAAAATAAACTGTGAACTCTAAAAAATATATCGCTACAGCATTAAATGGCACTTCATTATCTAAGATCTTATCAATCTTCTCTGCCAAATGCACTGTAATACCGATAGGAATAAAAAGCAACAACAGGAGACCAAAGGTACCGAGGTATTTTTTTAATATGTATTTATCGAGAATGCTTAGCATGAAAATGGCTTATTGTTTGGGCTTGTGGTTTGTAGTTTCTGTTTTTATTAAATCTAGGTCAGATACTTTAAAGTTATTATGTGTTCGCTTATAACATCATTTTCATACCCAAACGGAATCTTCGATTAACATTTGCCTTTATACTTTTTTTCTGCATCTGCCACTAAAAACTAACTTATAGTCGTTTGTCCATTTGCCTCACCATCATGTTCTTCCATTTGGTAAAATCTCCTGCTAAGATATGTTTTCTTGCTTCGCGCACCAACCAAAGATAAAAACCAAGGTTATGAATAGTCGCAATCTGTCTCCCTAGCATTTCATTAACGGTAAAAAGATGTCTTACATATGCTTTGCTGTAAGCAGTATCTACCCACGTGATCGCCATATCATCAATCACTGAAAAATCTGCCTCCCATTTTTTGTTCTTTATGTTGATAGTTCCGTGGGCCGTAAAGAGCATTCCGTTACGTCCATTACGGGTAGGCATTACACAATCAAACATGTCAATCCCGAGAGCAATATTTTCTAATAAGTTAATAGGAGTACCTACGCCCATTAAATAACGAGGCTTATCTTTTGGCAAGATAGCGGTCACAACCTCTGTCATTGCGTACATCTCTTCTGCCGGTTCGCCTACAGAAAGTCCGCCAATGGCATTTCCTTCTGCACCTACTCCAGCTATATATTCTGCAGATTGCTGGCGTAAATCTTTATATGTACTTCCTTGTACAATAGGAAAAAACGTCTGACCGTAATCATATTTAAAAGGCAACTTCTCAAGATGTGTCAAGCAACGCTCTAACCAGCGATGCGTCATATGCATAGATCGTTTTGCATAATTATAATCACAAGGATAAGGGGTACATTCATCAAAAGCCATGATGATATCTGCCCCAATCGAACGCTGAATTTCCATCACATTCTCTGGCGTAAATGTATGGTAGCTGCCGTCTATGTGTGATTTAAACTTTACTCCTTCTTCTTTAATTTTGTTGTTTTCAGAAAGTGAATACACTTGATAGCCACCACTATCTGTTAGGATGTTTCTATCCCAATTCATAAACTTGTGAATTCCACCGGCTTTTTCAATAATATCGATGGAAGGCCTCAAGTATAAATGATAGGTATTTCCTAAAATAATATCAGGATTTATCTCGTCTGCAAGTTCGCGTTGATGCACACCCTTTACAGAACCCACAGTACCTACAGGCATAAAAATAGGTGTCTCTACAGGACCGTGATCCAGTGTGATTGTACCAGCACGCGCTTGGCTATTTATATCTGTTCCTTCTAGTTTAAAATCCATATAAAATCTTGAAAGTGCAAAGATACCCTTTTATAGTATTTCTGAAATACGACAAGCATCCTTAATCCCTATTTTAAAAAGAAATGACTAAACTTCCTATTTGTTAACTAATACCCCAAAATCGTTAATAACTGCCTCTTTTTCACCTTGAGTTCACCCTAAGATTCTAGTACTTTTGACACTTTATTCTAAAACAATTATGGCAGATATTGCACAATTAGAAAAGTTAGTAACGCAAGTACGACGCGACATTTTAAGACAGGTTCACAAAGTAAATTCTGGGCACCCAGGGGGCTCTTTAGGCTGTGCCGAATTTTTTGTGGCGCTCTACCAAGAAGTGATGGATCGTAAAGAAGAATTTGACATGGATGGAAAGGGAGAAGATCTCTTCTTCTTATCTAACGGTCACATTTCACCTGTATTCTACAGTGTGTTAGCACGTTCAGGATACTTTCCAGTAGAAGAACTAAATACGTTTAGACTCTTAAACTCTAGGCTACAAGGACATCCAACAACACATGAGGGACTTCCCGGAATACGTATTGCTTCAGGATCTTTAGGACAAGGTATTTCTGCAGCCTTAGGCGCAGCAGCAGCAAAAAAACTAAACAACGACACCCACCTAATATACACCCTTTGTGGTGACGGTGAGTTGCAAGAAGGTCAAAACTGGGAAGCAATTATGTATGCAGCCGCAAACAAAGTAGACAATATTATCGTGTCTATTGATGTTAACGGCCAGCAGATAGACGGGTCTACAGATATGGTGCTCGGTATGGGTAGCATCCGCGCAAAATTTGAAGCCTTTGGTTGGGATGTACTCGATGTAAAAGAAGGAAACAATATGAAGGCGGTCATCGACAGCCTCAAAGAAGCAAAATCAAAAACCGGCAACGGAAAACCTATCTGCGTTTTATTACATACAGTAATGGGGAACGGCGTAGACTTTATGATGCATACGCATGCTTGGCACGGGAAAGCTCCTAACGATGAACAACTCGCAGAAGCCTTATCTCAGAATCCAGAGACATTAGGAGACTACTAGTCGCCCTAGCCCACTGAATCAAGTTCAGCGCAAACCGAAAGGGAAATCAAAATTACAAATAGATTGAATATTAATAGTTAAATAATACCCGCAAACATTCCCCTCTATCAGAGGGGCTAGGGGAGGATTATGAAAACATATACAAACACAGGTAACAAGGACACACGATCAGGTTTTGGAGCAGGTCTTGAAGAACTTGGTAAGAAAAACGAAAACGTGGTAGCACTTTGTGCAGACTTAACAGGCTCTCTTAAAATGGACGCCTTTAAAGCAAACCATCCAGAGCGCTTCTTTCAAGTGGGGATTGCAGAAGCAAATATGATCGGAATGGCAGCAGGTATGACCATTGGAGGAAAAATTCCTTATACGGGTACTTTTGCAAACTTCTCCACAGGTCGCGTCTATGATCAAATAAGACAAAGTGTTGCTTATAGCGGTAAGAACGTAAAGATATGTGCTTCGCATGCTGGGATCACTTTAGGGGAGGATGGCGCAACGCACCAGATTCTTGAAGATATAGGCTTAATGAAAATGCTTCCGGGAATGACTGTAATCAACACATGTGATTACAACCAAACAAAGGCCGCAACATTAGCCATTGCAGATCACAACGGACCAGTATACTTACGTTTTGGACGTCCTAAAGTTGCCAACTTCACGCCAGAAAATGGCACATTTGAAATAGGAAAAGCACTTGAACTCACAGAAGGAACTGATGTAACCATCATCGCTACGGGACACTTAGTTTGGGAAGCATTAGAAGCTGCAAAAACCTTAAATGAATCAGGAATATCTGCTGAAGTAATAAATATACACACTATAAAACCCCTTGACGCACAAGCCATAATCACAAGTGTTAAGAAGACAGGTTGTGTTGTTACTGCAGAAGAGCATAACTACCTAGGTGGGCTTGGAGAAAGCGTCGCAAGAGTTCTAGCAGAGAACGCTCCTACACCGCAAGAAATGGTAGCTACTCAAGACACCTTTGGTGAGTCTGGCACGCCAGCTCAATTGATGGAAAAGTATGGTTTAAACGCCGAGGCTATAGTGAAAGCAGCAAAAAAAGTAGCTGCTAGAAAGTAATACCATTTTCGAAAATCATTAAAAAAGGGAGAAGCTATACCATATAGCCTCTCCCTTTTTTGCGTCATAGCAATTATACAACAGTGAATAGGAAGCTTAGACCTAATCACTATGGAGCTGACACATAAAAAGGAATAAAGCGGTACGCAGCATAAGTAGAAATACTCCATATTCGCTCTTATAAGAAGCACCACTAAAAATGAACGGACAGAACTGGCTGCTTTAAAATTTCCAAAGTATAAAAACAAAAAGACCGCTCATCAGTGATAAGCGGTCTTTTATCTAAGGTCGTATTCAATTAACTATCCTCATCTAGATAATCTGGTGTACCGTCACCATCTATATCTGGATACAATGCTGGATCTGTAATTCTCACACCATTCTCGTCTAGAATTTCTTGACTCGTAGGCACTCCGTCATTGTCATCATCCGCATCTGCAAAATTAGGTGTAAAGTCATCATCTGTGTCGTCGTTTTCTTCTTGTCCATTGCCATCTATATCTTCATAAATAGAAGGCACACCGTCACCGTCTTGATCTCCTTGGAAGGTCTCTAACAATTGAAACGTAAATACCAACTGCTCATATAAAGGTATTGCTGAACTCGTTGGCGGATTGTTAAAGTACCCTAATCCAGAAGGAATAAACATCGCTCCAACTCCATAGTCTTCAAAAGTAGTGGTCCCATCAGGATTTTTAATAAAAGATCCCGCAGCGTTAAACTCGATAGCAACATCCTGAAAACCGTTCACCACACCTGTTAAATCAAAAGCAACAGGTTGTGAAGACGCGTCAAAAGGTTCAAGATCTAGTTTCATACCCACATATTTTACAACTGTAATGTCTGGAAATTCTGGTGAATCACCAGATCCTTGTACTGCCTTTAAATAATATAACTTATAGTTCACATCGTCTTCCAGTCTATCTACTACCATTTTAGACTCCACCTGGTCAATCAATGCTATTTTATCTACATTGTCTCCCACGAGAGAATCAATAACAATATTAAAATCAAAGCCAGCTGGTGGATTTTGAAAATCTTCGTAGTTATAGAAGTGAGTTGCTAAAAAGTCTTCAATTTCTAATTGCGCTGCAATAGATTCTTCTCCTCTATCACGCGGTGGGGTTATATTTGAATCTTCATCATCTGAGCCACAGGCCCAAATAGTGATGAAAAGAAATACAAAAATAAATTTTGCTTTAAACATAGGTTTCATTTTGGGCTGCAAGATACAATTTTCGGTTATTTTTGTTAGCATAAAAAATGTAGTTTTAGTAGTTCTATTATGAGAGTTGATAAATATTTATGGTGCATTAGGTATTGCAAAACGAGGAGCGTCGCTACCAAGGAATGCAAAAAAGGAGCTGTTCGTTTAGGAGATGCGGTTATTAAGCCATCTCGCGACGTATTTCCTGGAGACACTATTACTTACAGAAAAAAACAAGTAAGCTACGTTATCCAGGTGATTAACCTCCCCGAGCAAAGAGTAGGCGCAAAACTCGTTGCTTTATATGCTAAAGACGTTACACCTAAAGAAGCGTTTCAGCAACAAGCACTTTTAAAATACAGCAAAGATTACTATCGTAAAAAAGGCGTGGGTCGTCCTACTAAAAAAGACAGAAGAGATATTGATGGCTTTTATGTAGATACAGAAGAAGAGTGAGGTGATTTTTGATTATAGCTATTAGAAGGCTATAATCTCTTCGGAAATATTCACAACTTAAAACTTGACTTAGACTTATTTAATATCAGTATTTTTGATTTCAGAAAAACACTCAAAATGACAACAACCACGGTTATTCTAGACAAGACACAATTTGCGCACAAGATACGCAGAATGGGGTATCAAATTTATGAAGCGAATTTGAATGAAAAAGAGATAGTCATTGCGGGCATTAAAGAGAACGGTTACACGTTTGCTAAAAAACTGAAGACCATGGTCGAGAAAATTTCCCCCATAAAAGTGACACTCTGCGCAGTGACTATTGACAAAAAATCTCCTTCATCTCCTATTAAAACATCAATCCCCGCATCTGCCTACCAAGACAAATCTCTAGTTCTTGTGGATGACGTGTTACATTCTGGCACTACCTTAATATATGCTGTTCGGCATTTTCTAGATGTACCGTTAAAGCAATTTAAGACTGCTGTACTTGTAGATAGAAATCACAAAAAATATCCAATAAAGGCAGACTATAAAGGCGTTTCACTTTCTACTTCAATTAATGAGAATGTTGCTGTGATTTTTGAAAAAGGAAATGACCGCGCTATCTTAGAATAGGTCTACTACTATTTCTTCTACAATTTCTACTACTGTTTTATCGTCTACATTGATGGTTCTTTCTGCTTGAAAATAATAAAAATTACGTTCGAAAAGGTGTTTTCGAATAAAATCGTTTAAACCCACTTCAGTTTTAAGATGCGCTATAAGAGGTCGCTTTTCTTTTTCATCGCTCAAGCGTTGGGTTAATGTTTCCAGAGAGGCTTTTAAATAAATAACGATCACATCTGGTTTACTCAAAATGGTCTCCATCATATTTCCATAGCAAGGCGTACCACCTCCAGTCGCGATAATACTCTGATTATTTTGCACTAAAAGCCTCAATAAAGTAGCGCGCTCTTTTTTTCTGAAATAAATTTCGCCCTTTTCAACAAATACAGAAGCGATAGACAGACTTTCTTCTTTCTCTATTTCTGCATCTAAATCATAGAAGGAAGTGGACAAAACTTTAGCTAGGCCGCTTCCTATAACACTCTTACCCGAACCCATATACCCTATTAAGACAATTTTCATACTACTAATTACTTGATTATGAAGCCCAAAGAAAAAGCTTATATTTTTTTTCAAATTTATTGATTTTCCTTTTGAATTTTATATTTAATGGTAGTATATTTGCACCCGCCTAGAGAACTACTTTGCATCGCAATTCTTTTTTTTTAGGAAATGACCAGTTAGCTCAGTTGGTAGAGCACCTCCCTTTTAAGGAGGTGGTCCTGGGTTCGAGCCCCAGACTGGTCACAAAAAAGTTAGACCTTTCGGTTTAACTTTTTTTGTTTCTGAAATATTCTAATTTTCAGAAACGCACTCCTATCTACCCGGGTGCTGAAATTGGTAGACAGGCACGGTTGAGGGCCGTGTGCACTAGTTGCGTGTGGGTTCAAGTCCCATTCCGGGTACAACATAAGTCATCTTAACCGATGACTTTTTTTGTCTACTAGACCACAACGTTTATTAGTTTAACGCGTCGATAAAGCGATAGCGTCTTCCACGAAGTCTTCACTAAAGATGAACGTTCACTTAAAAATCATAACGCTGTTTATTCTCCTAACAAGTTAAGTCATATTAGTGGATAACTATTTTATTCTTAGTTTATATTTTGTTTAACTTTGGCAAAAGTTTATTAAACATAAAGAATTGATTCTGTTTTTAATAAGTTATTTTTGCGCACTCAAAAGCTAACAAAGTGGCCATAAAAACAGTATTTAGCATTAAAGACCTAGAGAACCTAAGTGGAGTCAAAGCTCACACGATAAGAATCTGGGAAAAACGTTATGAATTATTCTCTCCTGAGCGATCAGAAACCAATATTAGGATATACAATCTAGATGGACTTAAAAAACTACTTAATGTCACGCATCTATATAATGAAGGGCATAAAATCTCTAAGATCGCGACATTAGGCCAGGATGAAATTATAACTTTAACTAAAGAGAGTTCAACCTCTTCTCAAAATGCCTATATCATCAATAAGTTTAAAACAGCCATGTTCAGTTTTGACTTCGATCTTTTTCATAATACATACAAGGAGATGGAGAAGCAATCGAATTTTAATCATTCTTTCGAGAACTTAATTATCCCACTATTAGCAGAAATAGGGATGCTATGGCTTGCAGGCACTATAGACCCGAGTCATGAGCGTTTCATTTCAGAACTAATCAGGCAGAAACTCACCATAGAGACAGATAAGGCTCAACAGCAATTTGTGCTTAAAAGTGATAAAATAGTCGCACTGTATCTTCCATTCAACGAGATCCACGAAATAGGACTTATTTACGCGCAATACCTAGTAATACAAGCTGGATTTAAAACCGTTTATCTTGGAAGTAATATACCCTTAGAAAGTTTAACTCACGTTAAAAAACATCATGAAAATTTACTTTACATGACTTATTTAACCACAGAACCAAGCACAATTTCCATACATAAATATCTTAAAGATTTTAATGATCTAGTTTGCACAGACACCATCTATGATCTTTGGTGTTTGGGCTCAAAGGCAAATGATATTGATCAAAAGAGAGTAAACGGTAACATCAAAGCTATCACTCAAATACAAGATTTTAATAAACAACTAAAACGTCTTGCAAATGCCTAAAAAAGTACTAATAATAGGTGCTGGATTTTCAGCATTAGCTGCGGCTTCTTACTTGGCAAAAGAAGGCAACGAAGTTGTTATCTACGAAAAGAATGAGACCGTTGGTGGAAGAGCGAGGCAATTAAAACGAGAAGGCTTTACTTTCGACATAGGTCCAAGCTGGTACTGGATGCCAGATGTATTTGAGCGCTTCTTTAATGATTTTGGTAAAAAGACATCAGATTATTACGAGCTTAACAAACTGAGCCCAGCATATGCGGTGTACTTCGGAAAAAATGATTACATCACGATTGAGGATACCTTAGAAAAAATATGCGCAGCATTTGAAATTGAAGAAAAAGGAAGTTCTATTCAATTAAAGAAATTTATTGATAATGCACAGGATAATTATAATATCGCCATTAAGGACCTTGTTTACAGACCAGGCATTTCACCATTAGAATTAGTGACACCGGTAACCGCAAGAAAAATAGGACAGTTTTTCAGCACCATAAGTAGAGATGTTAGAAAGACATTTAAGAACCCAAGACTCATCTCGATACTTGAATTTCCCGTATTATTTTTAGGCGCAAAACCTTCTGACACTCCTTCTTTTTATAGTTTTATGAATTATGCAGATTTTGGGTTAGGGACTTTTCATCCTAAAAATGGCATGTACAGTGTTATTGAAGGGATGCGAGATTTGGCAATAGAACTTGGCGTGACAATTAAGACATCTCAGAATATTTCAGAAATAATTACAGAAGGGAAAACCGCAAAAGGTATTGTCGCAAATGGAAAAAAAGTTCTTGGGGATATTATACTCAGTGGAGCAGATTATCATCACACAGAAACTTTAGTACCTAAGTCGTTGAGGCAATATTCTGAAAAGTACTGGGAAAGCAGAACTTTTGCACCATCATCCCTTTTATTTTATGTAGGGTTTGATAAAAAAATTAAAAATGCTGAACATCATACTTTATTCTTTGATGTCGATTTTGCCGCCCATGCTACCCAAATTTATGATGATCCAAAGTGGCCAGAAGACCCGTTATTTTACGCTAACTTTCCTTCGATGACAGATAGTAGTGCCGCTCCCGAAGGTAAAGAAGCTGGGTTTTTTCTAATCCCATTAGCTCCTGGACTGGAAGACACACCAGAACTAAGAGAAAAATATTTTAACATTATTATAAATCGTTTTGAAGAATTGACCGACCAAGATGTGAAAAATTACGTTATATTTAAGGAATCCTTTTGTGTGAATGATTTTGTAGAAGCATATAATTCATATAAAGGAAATGCCTATGGTCTTGCAAACACACTATTACAAACTGCATTTTTAAGACCTAAATTAAAGAGTAAAAAGGTTGAAAATTTATTTTTTACAGGACAATTAACCGTTCCAGGGCCAGGAGTCCCACCAGCATTAATCTCTGGTAAACTTGTTGCTGGACTCATTGAAAAAACAAGCTAATTGAAAGCACTATTTGACATCGTATCTCAAACTTGTAGCAAGAGCGTAACTAATGCTTATAGCACATCGTTCTCACTTGCCACAAAAATGCTTGCGCCTTCAATACGCCAAGACATTTACAACATCTATGGTTTTGTGCGTTTTGCAGATGAAATTGTAGACTCTTTTCATGACTATGATAAATCAACACTGTTTGCAAATTTTGAAACTGAAATGGAGTACGGCTTGAAGCATAAAATTAGCTTAAACCCTATCATTAATTCATTTCAGCATACGGTTGCTGAATATGATATTGATCGCGCATTAATAGATTCGTTTATGGATAGTATGCGCTTAGACCTTACCAAGAGCGACTACTTGACAGAAGATGAATATAAGCAGTATATTTATGGCTCAGCAGATGTTGTGGGTCTTATGTGCCTTAAGGTATTTGTGAAAGGAGACCATAAGCAATACGAAGAATTAAAAGAGTCTGCCATGTCATTAGGATCGGCTTTTCAGAAAGTAAATTTCTTGCGAGATTTGAAAGATGACTTTGAAGGACTAAGTCGCACCTATTTCCCGAACACAAATCTAAATGCCTTAGACGAAGCTTCTAAAGCCACTATCATAAAAGATATTGAAGAAGATTTTGCCAAAGGATATAAGGGTATTTTATTATTACCTACAGATGCGAAATTTGGTGTATTTATGGCGTACCGCTATTATAACAGATTACTTAAAAAATTACAAAAGACTCCTGCAATGGAGATAAAAAATACGCGCATACGTGTTCCTAATTATGAGAAATTTGGGCTACTCACACGCAGTTACGTAAAATATCAACTTAAACTTGTAAAATAAACCATGGATATTTTTCTCTGGATTCTTGTCTTTTTAATGACGTTTAGTATTATGGAATTTATGGCGTGGTTCACCCATAAATATGTGATGCATGGCTTTTTATGGAAATTTCATAAAGACCATCATCATAAAGACCACGGCAGTTGGTGGGAGCGTAATGATTTCTTTTTCATCTTTTATGCTGCTGTAAGTATTAGCTGTTTTATCGCTTGGGATTCTTATAACATTTGGATTGGGCTTCCCATAGGCTTAGGTATTTTTGCCTACGGCGTAGCTTATTTTTTTATACACGACATTTTTATACATCAACGGTTTAAGCTGTTTCGTAATGCAAACAATTGGTATGCAAAAGGCATAAGACGAGCACACAAAATACACCATAAGCACTTAGGTAAAGGTGAAGGTGAATGTTTTGGGATGTTGGTCCCACCTTTAAAATACTTTAAAAGATAAGTAGGCATGAAAAATCTATATCTCTATTTAAATATAGGGTCTTTTGTTGTTCCTTTTCTTTTTAGCTTTCACCCTAAACTTCAGTTCTATAAAAAATGGAAATACCTCTTTCCAGCCATCGCCATAATGATGGCTTTTTATATTTCTTGGGATATCATTTTTACAAATGCTGGGTTCTGGGGGTTTAACGATGCATATATAACGGGATACAAAATATTTAATTTACCAATAGAAGAGTGGCTGTTTTTTATATGTATTCCTTATGCCTGCATGTTTACGCATCATTCTCTATCCTATCTATCCCCAAATCTCACCTTCAGCAATCAAACGGCGTCCATCATATATGTGACACTTGTAACTACTATGATCATATGTCTTTGGTACTATTATGATAGATGGTATACGCTAGTAAATTTTGTTTACACAATTTTATTATTAGGATTGGTTTACAATTATATGCGTGATAAACTGGCTCTATTTTTACCAACATTCTTGATTATCTTACTCCCTTTTCTACTCGTAAACGGCGTGTTAACGGGATCTTTTATTCAAGAACAAGTGGTATGGTATGATCATGCAGAAAATATGAATACTCGCATATTTACAATACCGGTTGAAGATTCTCTGTATGCGCTAGGGATGTTATTGACGGTCTATGTGCTGATGGAATGGCTTGAATCAGGAAGTAAAAAAGTTTAGAATATTTCCGAATAAAACAAAAACTAGTTAGCCACCTCGCTAATAAACTTGATGCGATATAACCTTAATTCTTCCGTATCATAATCGCCATCAAACTCTTCCATTGCAGCTTCTATATCGTCATTTTCAGCTTCTATAAAATACTCATGGATCTCTTCTTGCTGATCATCGTCTAGGAAGTCATCTATCCAATAATTTATATTCAACTTAGTGCCACTATAAACGATAGCCTCCATTTCTTTAATGAAATCTGGCATATCTAGACCTTTAGAACTTGCGATGTCTGTTAATGGTAATTTTCTATCCACATTCTGGATGATATATAACTTATTGATACTATTGCTCCCTGTAGACTTTACAACAAAATCGTCTGGGCGCTCAATACCATTCTCCTCTACATATCTCGAAATAAGGCTCACAAACGTTTTACCATATTTCTTAGCCTTCCCTTCTCCTACTCCGTGCACATTAGACATTTCTTCTAAGGTAATAGGATACTTCAAAGCCATATCATCTAAGGAAGGGTCTTGAAAAATAACAAATGGCGGCAAACTCATCTTATCTGCAATGTTCTTTCGCTCTGCTTTTAAAAGCTTAAATAACTTCTCGTCAGCAACAGCACCACCTTTTTGATTGACAATAATAGTGTCGTCATTCGCTTCCTTAAAAGAATGATCTTCTGTCATTAAAAATGACACTGGATTTTTAAGAAACTCGCGTCCACGCTTCGTTACTTTAACAACGCCATAACTCTCTATGTCTTTCTTTAAGTATCCAGCCACCAGCAATTGCCGCAGCAACGCCAGCCAATGCATATCTTCTTTATTAACACCAATCCCGAAAAACTCTTGTTGATCTGTCCTGTGCGATTTGATCATCGCATTCAGTTTTCCTGTGACCACGTTTACAACCTCTTTAGACTTGTATTGTTCATTAGTCCTGCTAATTACCGAAATTATCTTTACGGCATCTTCCTTTGCTTCATGTTGCTTTTTAGGATAGCGCATATTATCATCCATTTGTCCACCATCGCCAGTATCTGTATCAAACGCTTCACCAAAATAATGTAAAATGAACTTTCGTCGAGACATAGATGTTTCAGAAAAAGCAACCATCTCTTGTAATAACGCATGACCTATCTCCTGCTCTGCCACAGGTTTACCACTCATAAACTTCTCGAGTTTCTCAATATCTTTATAAGAATAATAGGCTAAACAAATTCCTTCTCCACCATCTCTTCCCGCTCTACCCGTTTCTTGATAATAACTCTCGATGCTTTTTGGCATATCATTGTGTATGACAAAACGTACATCTGGCTTATCGATACCCATACCAAATGCGATGGTCGCAACAACAATATCGCACTTCTCCATTAAGAACATGTCTTGATGCCGCACACGGGTTTTAGCATCTAATCCTGCGTGATATGGCACGGCGTTAATGCCGTTTACTTGTAATATTTGCGCTAGTTCTTCTACTCGTTTGCGGCTCAAACAATAAATGATCCCGCTCTTGCCATCGTGTTGTTTCACAAAACGTGTGATATCACTATCCACACTTTTTGTTTTTGGCCGTACTTCATAATAAAGATTGGGTCTATTAAATGAAGCTTTAAATGTGTTTGCAGTAGACATGCCTAGATTCTTAAGGATATCTTCTTGTACTTTAGGCGTTGCAGTAGCTGTCAAGCCTATGATAGGAATATTATCGGCTATGCGTTCAATGATACTTTTTAGATTTCTGTATTCGGGTCTAAAGTCGTGCCCCCATTCACTGATGCAATGTGCTTCATCAATGGCTAAAAATGAAATAGTCTGATTCTGTAAAAAATCTACATATTCATCTTTGGTTAAAGACTCTGGTGCTACGTAGAGTAATTTTGTAATACCGCTTTCGATATCACTTTTTACTTTTCTAATCTCGGTTTTATTGAGAGAGGAGTTAAGCACATGCGCTATTCCTTCATGGGAAGAGATGGAGCGTAGCACATCTACTTGGTTTTTCATTAAAGCAATGAGAGGTGAAACCACAATCGCGGTGCCTTCATTCATAAGAGCGGGTAATTGATAACAGAGCGATTTTCCGCCACCTGTTGGCATTATTACAAAGGTATTCTCTCGATTGAGAATACTTTGTATTACTTGTTCTTGTAGTCCTTTGAACTGGGTAAACCCAAAGTACTGCTTTAAAGCTGCGTATAAATCAACTTTGGTCACGTGTTTGTTTTAGTATTTATTAGGTAAACACCTTTAATTGGCTAAACTATTGTAAGAACCTAGTAACAATCGTAATTTTGTAACTCACAAGTTTGCAAATAAAAAGCATGGTATGTTTTAGGCTTATTTTTGTCGTATTAAATATACTAAAATAATAATTATAGCAAGCGCATAAATCAATAGAGTTGTGAAAGATTTTAAATCGATAATAAATACCGCCAAACACACCATAATAACTGAAGCTCAGGCAATTAACAATCTTGCGGATTTGGTAGATGATTCATTTGCGCAAGCAGTGGTCTCTATTTTTCAATCTTCTGGACGCGTTATTGTCACAGGGATAGGTAAGAGTGCAAATATAGCCACAAAAATAGTCGCAACTTTGAACAGCACAGGCACCCCAGCTATTTTTATGCACGCGGCAGATGCAATACATGGAGACCTAGGAACCATACAAGAAGATGATACTGTAATCTGTATTTCTAAAAGCGGAAATACTCCGGAAATAAAAGTACTCGTTCCTTTAATTAAAGCAAGAAAAAATAAGATTATTGCGATCACTTCAAATTCAGATTCATTTCTGGGTGAGCAGTCGGACTTCATTTTGAATGCATATATAGAGAAAGAAGCCTGTCCTAATAACCTAGCACCCACAACAAGCACAACAGCGCAACTTGTAATGGGAGATGCACTTGCAGTTTGTTTATTAGAACTCAGAGGATTTACAAGTAAAGATTTTGCAAAGTACCACCCAGGTGGCTCCTTAGGAAAACAATTATACCTGAGAGTGAGTGATTTAACTAGTTTAAACGCGCTGCCGCAAGTCGCTCCTTCCACTCCAATGAAAGAGGTGATTCTAGAGATTTCAAAAAGCATGCTCGGTGTCACCGCCGTTATTGACAACAATGTAATTGTTGGTATTATCACAGATGGCGACCTAAGACGTATGCTCACAAAAGTGGACAGCATTACAGGGTTATCTGCAAAAGACATTATGTCTTCAAATCCAAAATTAATTGATAACGACGCGATGGCAGTAGAAGCGAGCACCATGATGGAAGCTAATGGCATCACTCAAATAATCGCGCATAGCGAAGGTATATATAAAGGTATCGTGCATATTCACAACCTTACCAAAGAAGGAATCATATAGTCTGTATGAAAAAACAAGTACCCATAGGAGAACCCAAAACCGAAATGTCTTTTTTAGATCATCTAGAAGAATTGCGCTGGCATTTAATACGATCTACTATCGCCGTGGTTGTTATTGGTATTGCTGCATTTATCGCTAAAGGATTTATTTTTGATGGTATTATTTTCTGGCCAAAAGACGCAAATTTCCCTACCTATAGATTCTTATGTAGCTCTGCACAACTCATTGGCTTAGATAGTTTTTGTTTTTCTGAAATGCCATTCTCTATTCAAAGCAGAACCATGGCTGGGCAGTTTTCTGCTCATATTTGGACTTCAATTACTGCTGGAGTCATCGTGGCATTCCCTTATATTATTTACGAGTTTTGGAAATTTGTAAGCCCAGGAATGCACAACAATGAACGCAATACCAGTAAAGGATTCATCTTTGCAGCCTCCTTCTTATTTTTCACAGGAGTCCTCTTCGGTTATTTTATTGTAACGCCATTATCGATTAACTTTTTAGGAAATTATCAAGTAAGTGAAACCGTACTCAACGAGTTTGATTTAGACAGCTATATCAGCACCATTAGAGCTTCTGTGCTTGCCAGCGGCGTTATTTTTGAACTACCAATCATCATTTATTTCTTGACTAAAATAGGACTCGTAACACCTGCATTTATGCGGAAATATCGCAAATTCGCACTGGTAATTGTCTTGATCCTTTCCGCAGTAATCACACCACCAGATATTGCCAGCCAAGTTATTGTGGCAGTCCCTGTTCTCATTTTATATGAAGTGAGTATTTTTATTAGTAGAGCGGTAATTCGCAATCAAGAAAAAGCAGCAAAGAAAGCTGCAAAAAAAACAGCCAAATCATAGCCAAATGAATAAAATAGAAGAGTTTAACGCATACCGTTCTAGGATGAACGCGCGTATACTAGAAGATAATAATAAGATTGTAAAACGTATTTTCAATTTAGATACAAACGCCTTTATGGAAGGGGCGTTACCTAAAAAAACCAAAGAACTTTTAGGCTTAGGGAACTCACTCGTATTACGTTGTGATGATTGTGTGAAGTATCATCTGGAGGCCTGCAGCGCACTTAATGTTAACACTGACGAATTAGTAGAAGCGATGAGTGTGTCCTTATTAGTAGGCGGCACTATTATGATTCCACATTTACGTAAAGCATACGAATACTGGGATTTACTAGAAGCCCAGAAAAAGTAATTTTTACTTCGGAAATTTTAATGGTATTTTTAACGTTATAGATTACAGCAATCCTCATGAAACTCAAAGCAGAAAATTTAATGAAATCCTATAAAGGCCGAAAGGTCGTTAAAGGGATTACTGTAGAAGTAAATCAAGGAGAGATTGTTGGGTTATTAGGTCCCAATGGAGCTGGTAAGACTACTTCATTTTATATGATTGTTGGGTTGATAAAGCCTAACGGAGGCACCATCCATCTCGATGGCACAGAAATTACCAAATACCCAATGTACAAGCGTGCTCAAAACGGGATAGGCTATCTTGCTCAAGAGGCCTCTGTGTTTAGAAAGTTAAGTGTTGAGGATAATATTTTAAGTGTCCTCCAAATGACGAAGCTTTCAAAAAAAGAGCAGCTTACAAAAATGGAGTCCTTGATTGAAGAATTTGGCTTAGGTCATATTCGTAAAAGCCGTGGTGATTTATTAAGTGGTGGAGAACGAAGACGTACAGAGATTGCCAGAGCATTAGCCACTGACCCTAACTTCATTTTACTAGACGAGCCATTTGCAGGAGTTGACCCTGTTGCGGTAGAAGACATACAACGTATTATAGCAAAACTCAAAAATAAAAACATCGGCATTCTTATTACCGATCACAACGTACAAGAAACACTTGCCATTACAGACAGAACTTATTTAATGTTTGAAGGAAGTATTTTAAAACATGGAAAACCAGCAGAACTCGCAGCAGATGAGATGGTACGTAAAGTATATCTTGGTCAAAACTTTGAGTTACGGAAAACCAAGCTCGATTTTAATGCATAGTATGCTGTTTGGGCTTCAGCATAGACCTATTTTACAAATAAAACATAAAACTTACCGCTTCGTTTCATCTATAGCAAACTGGGACTTTCTACTTTTCTGAACTGATCCATACATCTACATAGCTTCTTGCCACAACAACGTGGTCGTGAATGGCAGCAACAAACGCCTTGGCCCGCTCCCCTATTTCTACTATTAAATTAGGGTTTTCAATCAATGTACTAAGTTCATTGACAAGATACCTTGTGTCTGGCAAAGCATTAATAGCAACTGGAGCAACTAGCGCATAGTGTTTTTCAAATTCAGCTTCAGCACCTGTAAAGACCACTTTTCCCTTTGCCATAGCTTCAAGGGCATTGTAACCTTGATCGTAAGCCAGCACTTGATCTAGTAGAATATGAGCTTTATTGTACCGTTGAATGTATTCTGCATACGGCAAATTTTCAACAATATCGATTTTTACGCGCTCCTGGTATTTATTTTTAATAATCTCTAAAGCTTCTTCAAAATAGTGAATCCCCTTCGTATGATAATTTCCTCGGTTGACACCCATAAAAATAACGATGGGCTCTGTAACTTTATTTTCAGGAATAGTGAGTCTTGAGAGATTGACAGGGTTGGCAATCAATCCTATATATTTAGGATGATCGAGCAAAGGCAAATGATAGTCCATATCTGATGCTATCACTCCAGAAATACGGTCATAAATAAAATCGTGCAAGTTATTAAAAGGAGTGGTCAAATATTTTGTCATCGATGCAAAACGCTGTTTAGCAAATGAACCATCTTTGTAGCCTGATAATACAGAATAAGAATGTGCGTCACTCATAGCGTGTGATACACTTACATAATCTGCTCCGCAACTTAACAAAAAAAGCTTTTTATTATGGTTGCTCAAAAAATGAATGATAGCTTTCTCTTCTTCTGGCTGTATAGCAAAAGGACTTTCATTTATCAACTGCACCACATCATATCCTTTTAGTTGTTCTTGATGCTTTAAAAATTGACTCTTGATGCTTCGGGAAGTAATGTCTATACCAAGTATTTTATAAATACCTACTTTTATCTTAGCGGATATGCCGCTGTCATATTTTCGCGCAAGCAAAATATCACTTGGGTATTTTTTAAAAAAATCGCCTGTTGAAATAAGTAAAACCTCGTGACCAAGCACCTGTAATCCTTCTTTTAAAGAATTATGCAATCTACTGTACTCGCCTACTAAAAGTATTCTCATATCTTTGTGTCTCAATAACGACATCCTTGTCCAAATATAGCCATATAAAAGTTTGCATAGTCACGATATCCCTCGCAAAAGGCGGAGCAGAACGCTCGACCGCTATCTTGTCACAAATGCTAGATTCACAAGGCTTTAACGTCCATATGGTAATACTCACAAATGCGATAGATTATCCATATGCGGGCAAACTGTACAATCTGGGCGAGCTTAAAGACAAGCAAAATAACACATTAAGCAGGTTCAAACGGTTTCAACAACTTCGGAAATATCTAAAACTGGAACAATTTGACCTCATCATTGACAATCGCAATAGAATGTCTGGGATCAAAGAACTGTATTATCTTAATTACATCTATCGCAAACAACATATTGTTTATGTCGTGCGAAGTTTTAATCTAGATCAATATTTCCCGAAGCAGAAGGCCGTTTCAAAATTGATGGTAAAACGTGCGGTTAAGATTGTGGGAGTTGCAAAGGCGGTTTCTGAAGCTGTCAACAAACAATTCTCGACAGATAAAGCCACGACTATTTACAATCCAACCCCAGTTTTTAAGACGCAGGCTACTCCATCTCCTTTCAAGGTTAAGTATGTTATATTTTTAGGACGCTTGGTAGAAAACGTCAAGAATTTTTCCCTTTTACTCGAAGGCTATAAGAAATCTGGCATTTCCGCAGTAAACGTCCATCTTAAAATTATGGGGGAAGGACCCGACATCGATTTTATCCAAAACAAGGTTGAAGAACTAGATCTTAGCGACACCGTCGAGATTGTACCGTTTACGCCAAACATCCAGCCTTATATCGCGAATGCAGAATTTTTAGCATTGACGAGTCATTACGAAGGGTTCCCAAGAGTACTTATTGAAGCTTTATCACAACAAACACCCGTTGTTTCTGTTGATTGCAAGAGTGGCCCTAACGAGATTATTAAACAAGGTGAAAATGGTTTACTTGTTCCTAATTATAATGCCGAAGCTTTAGGAGAAGCCTTTGCAAAAATGATCAATGAGCCCGAATTTTTACTACATTGTAAATCAAATGCGCTGTCGAGCATAGCCCATTTAAAAACCGAACAGATTGCACCACAGTGGTCACAACTCATACTCAATGCCATTACACATTAACGACATACAACTTACGGACATAAAAAAAATAAGCGATCCAGACGGTCGCGGAAATCTTTCTGTGATAGAAAACGATGTCTTACCTTTTGAGATAAAACGTGTCTATTATTTATATGATGTTCCAAGTGATGGGACTCGCGGAGGTCATGCGCATAAGGAGCTGCAACAGTTTTTAATCGCGCTAAGCGGGAGTTTTGACGTGGTGCTTGACGATGGCAAAACCAGAAGAAGTATTACGTTAAACAGACCCAACAAAGGATTGTTGATCCCTTCTGGTGTTTGGAGAGAATTGGAAAATTTTTCTGCAGGTGCCGTATGTCTTTCATTAGTGAGTGCGGAGTATGACGAAAACGACTACATACGGGAGTATAGCAAATTTACTTCAATCAAAAGAGGTTAGTCTAAGCCCAAGGCCTTCTAAAGAGGCTTTTACTATTTTGGTTACTTCTAAAAACCATCCTGGCTGATGTAGTAAAAATTGCTGTTTTGAGTTTAAGTTCGCAATATCAATACCCGACACATATTTTTTAAATGATGCAGTATCGCCAGCTAGTTTATGCTGTATCGCAAATGAATATCTATTAAGGTCTAAGTACTTTTTAAGGAAGACATCCTTTTCTGCGTCTTTATTATATTTATCAAGAGGCATATAATCACGCCTTAATGTTGCCGTGTGCGATATTCGATTGCTCCCTATTAGGTTATGCTGTGCGGTAATCGTGTTACAAAAAACGAGCGGCGCTTTTAAAGCAGCCCGTAACCAAAGATCTGTATCTTCACCCGCACCATTAGTAATAGTATGATCAAAGCCAAGTAAAGTTTCAAAAAATGAAACCCGCATCGCTACGGCAGAAGTCCAAGCCAGCGCGTCTACGAGACTATTTTCAAAATAATTATTAATAACACCACACCAACCAGCTTCTCTATCCCGCGCTGGAGATCTCATGGATGTTGTGAAAGTTGCGGTGTGTTTTTTTTCATAAGCAGTGGCATACCATTGATGCGAAGGGAATGCTACAAGAGCCTTTGCGATAACCGCAAGATGTGTTGGATGCCAATAGTCATCAGCATCTAAAAATGCAACTACCTCTGCAGTTGCCTTCGATACGGCAAAGTTTCTTGTTTTTGCCACGCCTTGATTTTGATTATCATAGAGCGTAACCCTTTCGTCTTTATACGTTCTAACCACGTCTAGGCTCCCATCAGTTGATCCATCATTCACAATGATTACTTCAAAATCGACAAAAGTTTGTTTCAATAAAGAATCTATTGTCTTTGCAATATCTTGTTCTTTATTATAAAGTGGAATAAGCACCGAAATTGTAGCCATGAGACGAATTTACAGTTTTAAATAATAACACAATCTATAGACATCAAACCAAAACAAAGAAGGGTCTTTTGAAACCAGATGCTTTTCTATCGACACTTTGCACAAAGCAAGAAAGCCTCTTGCGAGCAAAATTGTGACAGGGTTTTTTAATTGTTCGCCTTTTTTAGATAAGGATGTTTCTTCTGCAAAGATTAGTTTTTGCGTCACGAACATTTTTAATGCCTCTACAGATTCTAGTGACTTTCTTAAAAAAACTTGGCTACTCTCTAATCCCAAGTGCATGACTGGATTATCGATATGTTTAATATCTAGCGCCAACTTTTTTGCTCCTAATGCAAACAAGGTGTCTTCGTGACGAAGATTAGGTATGTCTTCGTTAAAACGATGCTTCTCAAAGACAGATTTTTTGATATAAAAATTGAGCGTTAAAAATCTAAGATATGGATCTTTCATCCGTTCTTCAACTGCCAATGCTTCGCGCTCATTGCCGTAGATCCATCGCAGTAATTCTTCTTCTGGCGGGGCTTGTTCTTGGTATAGGATACCACCATAAATAATTTTAACTTCAGGTGTAATAGCGTCTAGATATTTTTGAATAAAATCGTCTCTTATGATTTTAGTATCTGCATCTAGAAAAAGTAAGTTGTTATAGCTTGCTGTTGCAGCTAGTAAGTTTCTAATGGCGCTTCTACCGATGTTGTGTTCTAAGGGTTTAAAAGCGACATGTAAGAGTTTATTTAAAACAGTGTTTTCTGCTATTAATTTACCAGAAGCATCATCGAGAATTAATATTTCAAAAGTAATATTTGCAGCTGTGACTTGTCTATGTAGCGCTCTTACCAGAATGGTAACATCATAATTATATGTAGGAATGAGAATAGAAATCACAAGAAATATCTTTATATAATGTGTATGTTACTTGTCTTTTGCTGTAGCCCCAATGCTTATCTTCCTTATCTTATAGGGGCGTTGCTTTTGGGTTTCATAATAGGTTCGCATTTGTAAATCAATGATGATCCCAACTGTAAAAAGCTGTACACCCATTAGAACAAATAAGACCCCTAAAATAAGGAGTGGGCGACCCCAGATATCGTGTCCTTGTATCTTTTCGATCAATAAATAGATGTTAATCACACCGCCTAATCCAAATAAAAACAAGCCTATGTTTCCGAAGAGATACAAAGGCTTCTGTAAATAATTACGTTGAAAAAGTATCAACAGAATGTCATTGATTACTTTAATTGTCCTTCCTAATCCATATTTAGAAACTCCAAATTTTCTAGGATGATGCTTTACTGGTACTTCTTGAATTCTTGCGCCATTTAAGAAGGCTAGCAGCGCAATAAAGCGATGCATTTCTCCGTAAAGGTTCAATTCTTTTGCTGTTTCCTTCGTAAAGACTTTTAAGGCACAACCTTGATCCTTGATATTGAGTCTTGTGGTTTTTCTAATGATGAAGTTGGCTATTTTAGAAGGTATTGTCTTGACAAAACTATCTTTTCGTTTTGCTCTTATCCCAGTTACTAAATCCAACTCTTCGTCTATCGACTTTTGCAACATCATTGGGATGTCTGTTGGATCGTTTTGCATATCTCCATCCATAGTGATGATAAACTCACCACTCGCATAATCTATTCCTGCCGCAAGCGCAAGACTCTGCCCAAAGTTTCTCTTCAACTCAATTAGGTGCACATTTTTGTTATCCATCTTCTTGACGGCCACTGCAGTTCCATCTGTAGAAAAATCATCAATATAGATAATTTCAAAGGTGTATTTTTTTAAAGCGCTCTCTATCTGCCCTGTAAGTAAGGCAACATTATCCTCCTCGTTGTAAACGGGAATAATGATGGATAGTAATGTGTTTTTTAGGTCAATCAATGAATAGTGATATTAATGTGTAATTACAAAAGATGAATTAATGCCGTATCTAGCATTATTCTTCTTTCTTCTTGCCTCCTTCTACTAAAGCCAAAACTACAAAAAATAACCACGATTTGTCGTAGTTCACTTGAATAGTAAAAGAGCCCTTATCGTTGCCTGTAAATCCTAAAATAGTCATGAGTTTCAACAAGCTCCCAATGATCTCTCACATAGAGCGTGAGCAAAGACTCTTTCTCATAATTATTTACCGAAGTTTCAAAGTCGTTTTCAAGAAGCACCGTCACGTTTTGATCCTCAAGCTTTGCAACATATTCCTCAATTTGGTCTGCAATGTGATGATTAAAAACCCAGTCGATGCCTATTGGGTTTACCGTTTCGGTTAAATAGTGGGCGAGGGTAACAGACGGTAAAACAGTGTAATTAGTCTGTTGTGCTGACAGTTCTTTTAATTCTGCATACTTCTCATACGTTTCTTGATCACTTTGTATGGTTGCTAATTGTGGATACACTTTTCCCATATCATAGGTCAATTCTTTTCGATCACTATCCATATAAATATTTTGATATCCTATATAAAATGTCATCACATAAATCGCAATCACAATAAAACCGGTAGCTTTTCTAAACGAAAATGTGCTCCTTGAAAATACATAAACAAAAATGGCGAATACGATAGGCGTAGAGACATCGATAGGGGTATTAAAACCATTACTTATAGAGGCACACCACCCCAAACTAAGCATCAACAATAAAAACCAATACGACTTATCACCTCGAGCGCTCCAGATAGAAAATAGCACAGCAAACACAAATAAGGTCTGAATGATTGATTTCTTTACAGTATGAAAAGGGTCTTCATTCACGAATAAATAAATCAAGAATCCGGCTATAGCAAACTGGACTACTATGTACACCATATTATGAGGCAGTACTTTCTTTAACAACCCTATAGCAATTAGTATTCCTGCAACAAGCAAGAAATTAGTCTTTAAAGCCATGTAATAGGTATGAAAACCGGTACGCCAAAAACTGCTTCCAGAGGTGAAACTAAACATCTGCTCAAAAAACAAATCTAAAGCTCCATTAAGGTGTAAAACTCCTAAAAAAGAGGCTGCGAATAATAGGCCAAACCCAATGAACCACCCAGTAGTTCTAAACTGTTTTGTGAATAATAAATAAAGGGTAATAAAGACAGGAAAGAAATAAAACGATTGTTTACAAAGCACACCGAGTGAAACGAAGAATGCGGCTAACAATAACTTCCACCAAGTTTTTTTATCCTGAAATAAGAAGTACATCCCAATGACACTAAAAAACACGCCATCGATAGTATTCCAAGGCATTGGTGGGTAATTATGAATCGAGATCAAAGCGCCTACAATCCCAATAAAATAAACAATATCACGGCGTTTGATGGAGAAAACCTTGCAGGCTAAATGGGATAAAATCAAAGAATAGCCAAACACCTGCACATAATAGAACATCCTATTAAACAAGTATGCAAACTCCTCAGAAATATACAATGGCAAAGAGTGAAAGTAAGGTGACATCGGTGGCTTTATGTACACGAAATCCCGATATGGAAAAACCCCGTTATACATACTCCACGAGATACTAAACACCGTCCCATTATCTCCATCTTCTAAGCCATATGGGCCATACACAAGTATATAGAAAATCACTAATGCATAAAATACATATGTAAAAGGATTTTTGTAAATTGAAACAGTTTGCACGCGCGCTTATAATTTTATGCTAAGATAAATATTTGTGTGAGTTAGCAGCGCACTCTTATTGTATTTAGTTGTATTCCTTCTGAAATTTTAAACAATGAAAATAGTCCTCCTCCTTTTAATTACATTCTTAATGCTCCCCTTTACAGGAACAGCACAAGAAGAATATTGGTTTTTTGTTAGAGCAAAAGATTCCACTTTTACTCCAGCGTTTACAGCAACGGCAAACGGCTTTGAATATCAAGGCTCTGAAGAGTCGTTAAAACAAACATTGAGCGACTTCCGCGTGAAGACCTTCAAAAAAACGTGGAAAAAAGCAAAACCATTATACCGCAACAGAACTTTCTTTGTGATCGCAGACTCCCCTTTATTCCTGGATATTTTGCTTAAAAAAAGTAGCGACCTATTTGAGTCTGGAGAATTAATCCCTCCCTCAGAAATGAAAATCTATGAACCTAATGACTATGGTTTAACCAGCACCATCGGGACCAATATAGGCCTACAGTTTAATATGGATTATTATGATGTAATGGAAGTGCCAAAAGCTTGGTACCTCACAACTGGACAACGCGATGTGATCATCGGGATTAGCGATGGCGCATTAGATACGCTAGGTCTTGACTTTAAAGGGAAAGCAACGGTCTTAAGAAAGTCTGGTCTTGCTAATGGTCACGGATATAGCATTTCAGCAAACGCAGCAGCACAAGGAAATAATGGATATGGTATTCCTGGAGTCTGCTATGACTGTAGTATTTACGGCACCACGTATGGTGATTTTAAAAATTTTGCGCAGCTCAAAGAACTAGCAGAAAAAGGCTCAAAGGTTATTAATTGTAGTTGGATAGGTAACGCAACAGAAACTGGACAAGAAGCAATTAATTATATTTTTGACAATGGCGCTATTATAGTAGCAGGTGCTGGTAATAAAGGTTGGGACGAACATCCTGGAACAAAAAAATACTATCCTGCATCCTATGACCACGTAATATCTGTGAGCTCTGTGCAGCATCGCTATGAAGATGTATTTGACAATATACGATACCAAAAGAAAAACGGAAAACCATATTTTGCTAACATAAGAGGATATCTAGGCCGTACTGGGGGTTTCAAAAATGGTGACATGAATAACCCACCAAAAATCTATCATACAAGCACCGCCACACTTAACGAAGATGTAGATATTCTTGCGCCCACCGTTGGATTATTTAGATACTCACAATTTAAATTAAAAGGAGAAGAATTAGGAAGCGAATATTCTACAACCAGTGGTGCAACAGCACTCGTTTCTGGCACCGTCGGACTTATGTTCTCATTGTACCCTTGCCTACCCAAAGAACAAGTAGATGGCATTATAAAACTAACAGCAACCAATATTGATCATATAGCGGCAAATAAGATGTACTCAGGGACGTATGGTGCAGGTATGCTCAATACAGGAAAAGCTGTACATCTTGTACATGATCTTTTCTCTGAAATGTCAACTGCATCCATTAGCAATCAAGATATGAGCAGGTGGTATTTTCCTATCACGGCACTATCTGAAAAAGTCATCATAGAAAACCAAACATTTCGAGATGCTGCCATATTAGACCTCTCAGCAAAAAACCAGATAATCTTAAAACCAGGCACTTCGCTAAAACCTAATTATGAAGGAAGTATCGTGCTCAGGATTGATGCAAGATTAGAAAAGGAATGTGACTTGAGGATGCGAGATAATTAAGCCTTAAATCTCAGACGAAAAGCCTGACCCTCCCAGAGGAAAGTACGGTAGTTCTTTTGATTGAGCAGAAGCTAGCACTGCACATTAGAAAATCGTCAAAAAAATAAAATAAAAAGAGCGTCTATTCCACCTTCGGGCTTAGGAGAATTACTCAATATAACCCATCTTCTTCATCCAGTCGTCATTAAACATTTTCCCTACATAGCGACTCCCGTGATCGTGGAAAAGAACCACAATTACATCATCTTCATTAAAATGTTCTTTTAATTGATGGATCCCTTTCATTGCGGCTCCGGCAGAATTCCCTAAGAAAAACCCTTCTTCTTTTGCTAATTTTTGAGTCCAGACAGCGGCATCTTTATCGGTTACTTTCGTAAAACCATCAATGATACTGAAGTCTACGTTCTCTGGTAAAATATCTTCGCCTATTCCTTCTGTTACATAAGGGTATATTTCAGCCTGGTCAAAAACACCCGTTTCGTGATATTTTTTAAACACACTACCATAGGTGTCTATTCCCCAAATTTTAACATTTGGATTTTGTTCTTTCAGGTATTTACCTACGCCGCTAATAGTACCACCAGTGCCCACTCCTACAACAAAATGGGTTATTTTCCCGTCCGTTTGTTTCCAGATCTCTGGGCCCGTGCTTTGGTAATGCGCTTTTGCATTACTTGGGTTATCGTATTGATTTACGTACCAAGCGTTAGGCGTTTCTTCGGCTAATCTTTTTGAAGTTGAGTAATACGAACGTGGATCATCTGGCGCTACATCTGTAGGGCACACAACAACTTCGCTACCAACAGCGCGTAATATATCTACCTTTTCTTTACTCTGTTTATCACTAATTACACAAACCATTTTATACCCTTTTACAATGGCCGCAAGAGCGAGCCCCATTCCTGTGTTCCCACTGGTTCCTTCTATAATGGTTCCGCCTGGTTTTAGTCTCCCATCTGCTTCTGCATCTTCTATCATCATTAAAGCCATACGGTCTTTCGTAGAGTTTCCTGGATTAAAAGTCTCGTATTTTGCGAGTACTAATCCAGGAATTTCTTCTGCTAATTTGTTGACTTTAACCATTGGAGTATTCCCGATGGTTCCTAATATGTTTTCTGCGTAGTCCATAGTTTTTCTTTGATATTTCAGCACTAAGTACTGCTGAAATTTTAACACGACAAAGGTAGTAATATGATAAAGGAGTTACAAGCTAGGGGATTCTAATTTTCCTCAATTAGAGGAAAAGCCATTGTAATGAAAGAATAAACAAGAAAGACTGAAAAATTAACGATTGGGGATTAATGACATTTGAGCAAATATCTGACATCACCATTTAAGGCCAGATTATGAGTTACGGAAATAAATAATGAATATCAAACGGTAGAATAACGAATGATGAAGTTTGAAAAAATTAGTTATTGAAAATTGTTAATCCAGTATTTGAAATAAAAAATAATTCTTGCCTCTTAAAAACTTTCTTTTGGTCTGCTCTTTAGAAACGGTTATTGGGTTAAAAATAACATCAATCAAAGCGTATCGCCTTCACGGGACTAATTTTTGAAATAATATACGTGGGAATAAGAAGCATTAATGCACAAAGTAAAAAAGTCCCAACGTTGAGCAGTATCACATAACTCGCATCAAGATAAATAGGCGCTTCAGAAACATAATACGTTTCTGGAGGAAGCTTGATAACTTTAAAATATTTCTGTATTAGCAGCAGTCCCAAACCGATAACATTTCCCCAGAAAAGACCTACTCCTATAAGATACATCGCATTATACATGAAAATTTTACGCACACTCCAGTCATTGCTTCCCATTGCTTTGAGAATCCCAATCATCTTTGTGCGCTCTAGAATAAGTACTAAAAGTGCGGTAATCATATTGATTCCGGCTACAAGAATCATAATACCGATAATTAGATAAGTATTAAAATCAAATAGATCTGTCCACTCAAAAATAGAAGCAAATTTATCACGAATTGAAAGCGTATCTAGCGTGCTTCCCGTTTGTTCATAGACGAGATTGTTAATGTGTGTGACCTCTCTAAAATCTTCCACAAAGACTTCAAAATTCCCTATCTGGCCGCTATCCCATTTATTAATACGCTGAATTTGTTTAATATCTGCAAGCGCAAATTGCTCATCAAATTGCTGAAAGCCGCTATTATATAGACCGACGATGGTAAATCCAATAGGCCTTGATTTTTCTATGTTGCTCTCATTTAAAAAATAAGTAGGCATCTTGTCTCCTACTTTTAGATCAAGTCGTGTTGCTAGATAACCACTAAGCAAAACCTCATCATTTATAGTTCCGCTAAAATCTGGAAGACGACCGTCCACAAGATATTCTTCAAAATATTGCCAATCATAATCTGAACCAACTCCTTTAATCACAACACCTTCAAAATCTTTAGCAGTACGTATTACACCACCTTTTGATGCTGTACCTTGCATATGCTTGATCCCGTCAATTGTTTTAAACTCGGGATAAAAGTCTTGATTTTTTGAAATGGGTATTTGTGATTCCCCAGAAAAGTTAGTGTCCTGGTTAGAAATAATAATATCACCATTAAATGCAGAAATTTTTTCTTGAATCTTACGTTGTAGCCCTAGACTCGTTGCAATAGACACCAGCATCATAATAATCCCAAGGGCAATAGCAGTAATTGCTATTTTTATTATTGGTGCCGAAATGCTACTTTTATAATCTTTAGCCGCTATAATGCGGCGAGCGATAAAAAATTCAAAATTCACGTAGGTATGCAATTTACTTTGTTCAAAAATATAGTATTTATAACGATTTTTAGCGCCTTTTCTTGTGGAAACGCAGGACAAAAGTTGGAGCTAAGCAGTGTAGAGCCTGAAGTTGAAAGTCTAAAAACGAAAGCGGCTAATGAATTAATTACACATGTTTCACAAACGGCAGATACTACAAAACGATTTGGGCGAAAAATAGACAGTAAAAGTGCAACACACATATACACGGGAGCAAACCAATGGCAACAGTACATGCCTTTGTTAGAAGGAAAAAAACTAGGGATAGTTGCAAACCAAACTTCGGTGGTGAACGACACACTTGAATACCCTGATGAAATACGCATAGTTGATTTTCACTTAGTCGACTTTATAGTTGATTTTGAGAATCATGTGACCAAAGTATTTGCTCCAGAACACGGCTTTAGAGGTAAAGCAGATGCGGGCGAACTCGTAAAAGATGGTATTGACACAAAAACTGGAGTGCCTATTATCTCCTTATACGGCAAGAATAAAAAACCTAGCGCAGCGCAATTAGCAGATATAGAGGTGATGGTATTTGACATCCAAGATGTGGGAGCGCGTTTTTACACGTATATCTCCACACTGCATTATGTAATGGAAGCCTGCGCAGAACTAGGTATTCCCGTTATTGTTTTAGACCGACCCAATCCTAATGGTCATTATATAGACGGCCCAATTCTAGAACCAGAGCACAAGAGTTTTGTAGGTATGCATCCGGTTCCTGCAGTTCATGGGATGACGATTGGTGAATATGCACAAATGATTAATGGACAAGGATGGCTAAACAATAAGATTAAATGCGAACTCACGGTAATCCCAATGCAAAATTATACTCACGACACTCCTTATTCACTTCCAATAAAACCTTCACCAAATTTACCCAACGACATCGCGATTAACCTTTACCCTAGCCTTTGCTTTTTTGAAGGTACGCTTGTAAGTGCAGGTCGAGGTACAGAAAATCAGTTTCAAGTTTTTGGCGCACCCAGTTTACCCACAGAATTTTATCCATACACCTTTACGCCACAAGCCAATGAAGGTGCGAAACACCCAAAATTTAAAGGAGAACGCTGCAACGGTTTAGACCTGACACGAACACCAAAAAACAACCGCTTGAATCTTGAATGGCTTATTGAGGCCTACGTTGCCAATGGCAGAAGACCAGACTTCTTTAATAAATTTTTCACTAAGCTTGCTGGTACAGAAAGATTAAAATGGCAGATTGAGAATCGCTATACGTATTCAGAAATTAGGAAAGAGTGGATTAGGCCTTTGGCAGAATATGACAGCATGCGACAGGCTTATTTAATATATAAGTAATTGCTCACTATACTTTAGTGTTAAACCTTTAGGAGTGGGCAGCAGGTTTCTGTGAGAGATTACACATCCCACCTGTTATGCTTCCCACCTTTCTCTGCAAAACGGACTTTCATCTCTTCTACAATATTAAAAGCAGCAGGGCAGATCTCCACATTTTTCATGGTTAAGTCTGCTATTTTTTGAAAACGTTTTCTATTGGTGTGCGGATATTCTTGACAGGCTTTAGGGCGCACATCATAAATAGAACAACTATTATCATCTGCTAAAAAAGTACAAGGCACACTTTTTAAAACAAACCAATCATCTTCATCCATCTCAAGATAAGTATCGGTAAACCTTTGAACAGGCATTCTAAAATGCTTTGCAATACGATCAATATCCTTATTAGTAAATATTGGACTCGACGTTTTACAGCAGTTGGCACATTCCATACAATCGGTACGTTTAAACTCCTTATCGTGGAGTTCGTGCATAATCAAATCCATATTCTTAGGCGCTTTCTTGTTGATCCGCTTAAAGAATGTGATGTTCTCCTTTTTTACTTCTTGTGCCTTTTCCGGGAGGTTTTTGATAATTTCGTCCATAGTGGCAAAGGTAACTAAGTAAATGAGAGATTCAGGGGTTTGGGAAATAAGAGATTCAGTTAAATCGGTATTTGATTTAAATGCGTAATTGATAGAAGCTATTCAGGGGATGTGGCTAAGGTGTGAAAAGGTTAAATGTAAAAAAGTTAAAAGCTCATCGAATCTCGGGCTGGTGTGAGAACTCAGCTTCTTTGTTCTCATCTTCAGCTTTATCTTCGTTTTCGATTTCAAGTTCAAGCTAATTCTGGGGCAACCTTTTACACAAAATTCATCTTACTCCTATACTTTTGGTTTAAATTAGTAGTTTTACCTTTTATAACCATCCAATAAAAAATTCTTGGCTACACCTACAAAAAAGACTTCTACCTATACGGCACGACGCTACACAGCAGAAGATGCCGAATTATGGAATGAATTTGTCGCTTCAGCAAAGAACGCTACTTTTTTGTTTCATCGCGACTTTATGGACTATCATAGCGATCGTTTCACAGATTTTTCGGTTTTAGTATTTAAGGATGATTCACTATACGCACTATTGCCCGCTAATGTGAAGGCGGAAAAAGTGATTTCACACCAAGGACTTACTTACGGAAGTTTTGTATTGCAAGACAGTGCAAAGTTGTTGTATGCTTTAGAAGCATTTAAAGAGATGCTGCGTTTTCTTTCTTCGGAAATGATCCAGAAAATTGAAATCAGAGAGATTCCTACATTTTACAATGTAATGCCTTCAGATGAACTTGGGTACTTTTTGTTTAAAGCGAATGCTACTTTATTAAAGCGGGATGTTTTAATGGTCATCGACAATGATCACAAGTTAAAATTTCAGAAAAACCGAAGAGAGGGCATTAATAAAGCCATCCGCAATGGGCTTACCATAAAAATAGAAGATACCTTTGATGGATTCTGGAACGAAGTTTTAATTCCTAATCTTTATAAAAAACACGGGATTGCTCCTGTGCATTCTTTAGAAGAAATAAAATTACTCGCAGCACGTTTCCCCGGAAACATACAGCAAGTAAATGTATACAAAGGGGATAAAGTGATTGCTGGGACGACGGTTTTCCTAACAAAGACAACCATTCACCCGCAATACGTTTCTGGTAATGCAGACAAGAATAGCTACGGCAGTCTTGATCTCGCATACGATTTTATCATTAATCATTACAAAAAAGACAAACGCTACTTCGATTTTAATATTTCTTCAGAAGAAAACGGGACGGTACTTAATAGCGGACTCATTTTCTGGAAAGAAAGCTGTGGAGCTCGTACTTTTACGGCAGACACCTATGAGATTGACACCGCTGCTCACGAACAATTAGATATCACTATTAAATGATTCCATTTTTAGATCTTCATAAAGTAAATGCTCGTTTTGAGAACGAATTTAAAAACAGCTTTCAGGAGTTTTTAGATAGCGGCTATTACATTCTAGGCAATCAAGTGACACGATTTGAGCAACTGTTTGCAGATTATTGCGGCACAAAACATTGCATAGGTGTTGCTAACGGACTGGACGCGCTTCGTCTTATACTTGAGGGCTATAAACACCTCGGAAACTTGAAAACCGGAGATGAAGTGATTGTTGCTTCAAACACTTTTATTGCAACGATAATTGCCATCAAGCAAGCGGGCCTAACACCTATTCTCGCAGAAGCCACGGCAGAAACATTCAATTTTGATTTAAATAAACTTCCTACTTATATTTCACCTAAGACTAAAGCTATAATGCCTGTTCATTTATATGGAAAGCTTGCAAACATGGAAGCAATACAAGCACTTGCAGATTTGAATAATTTATTGGTTATTGAAGATGCAGCACAAGCGCACGGTGCAGAATATTTCAGTAAGAAAAAAGCGGGGAACTTAGGCGATGCTGCAGGTTTTAGCTTTTACCCCTCTAAAAATCTAGGTGCCTTGGGCGATGGTGGCGCAGTCACAACAAATGATGACGCACTGGCAAAAGCGATTAGAATGTTTCGTAATTATGGGACTTCTACTAAGTATATAAATGAAGTTTTGGGTCTCAATTCTAGACTTGACGAGATTCAAGCAGCCTTCTTGAGTATTAAATTAGGGAGTTTAGATGCAGATAATTTAAGAAGAAGGGAAATTGCACAACGCTATATTGCAGAAATAAAAAATCTAAAAATCACCTTACCAACGTATGAAGGTACGGCTGATCACGTTTTTCACTTATTTGTGTTGCAGGTAGAAGACAGAGCGGCTGTTGTGGCGCATTTGACAGAAAATAAAGTAGGGCATTTAATTCATTATCCTATTGCACCGCATCAGCAAAAAGCATTGCCAGAATTAAAAGACTTAAGCTTTCCGGTTGCCGAAGCATTGCACCATCACGTGGTGAGTATCCCAATGAGTCCCGTGATGACGCAAGACCAAGTAAGTAAAGTAATTTCGGTTTTAAACAGCTACTAATTGAAAATACCAAACTTTTTAAGAACCAATCTGCTACTGAAAATAACGTCGGTAAATGCGCCTATTATTATTATTAGGCAGGTGCTCTCGCTATTTATTAGGAGGATTGTTGCAGAAAATTTTGGAGAAGTTGGGATCGATATCATTGGGCAGTTGCGAAGTATTCAGCAAGCAGTTTTATCTTTAACATCATTCGGGTTCTTCAATGGGATGGTGAAGTATGTCGCTGAATATAAAGAAGATCAAGAAAAATTAAACGGCCTATTCTCTACTGCGTTTGTATTCTGGAGCATTAGTTCGCTTGTTGTAGGAATCTTGCTTGCCGTGTTTTCCTCCTCCTTAAGTCAGTACTTTTTTGAAACTACAGCATACTCCAGTGTACTAGTCATTACAGGAATTGTCGCGCCTGCGATTGGACTTCAACGCATCTATAACGGGGTCATTAATGGCCTTACCGAGTATAAACGTTTTGCAAAAGTAGACTTAAGCAGCTACCTTATTTCTGCTGCCTTAATGCTTTATTTTGCCTGGAATAACGAGTTTACGTATGCCTTGTATTCCATTGTTATCACTCCTGCCATCCAGTTAGTGATTCTGTCTTATGTGTTTTTTAAAACATTTAAAAAATATATTAATTATAAGGAGATTTCTTTTAGAATTCCTTTTGGGAATGTGCTGTTGGCTTTTACATTAATCTCATTTTTCTCGACAGTGGTGTTGAGTTTTGTAGAGATAGAGATACGGAATATGGTGCGGACCAATATCTCACAGGAAGATTCTGGATTATGGTCTGGAATGCTAGATTTATCTAAAAACTATATGGCCTTCTCGTCTTTACTTTTTACAATGTATGTGATTCCGAAATTTGCCACCATCAAAACACGTCCTTCCTTTTTTAAGGAAGTGAAACATATATATAAATCGTTGCTCCCTCTCTTTGCTGTGGGAATGATTGCTATTTATTTTCTACGACATTTCATTATTGACCTTATCTTCCCAGGATTTGACGGGATGGCACCTTTGTTTAAATGGCAACTGACGGGAGATTTCATTCGTCTTGCCGCTAGTATTCTTGCGTATCAATTTTTAGCCAAGAAAATGGTGCGTAATTTTATTTTTTCTGAATTAATATCTACAGGCTTGTTCTTTGGCCTATCCTTCTACTTAGTTCCTATTTACGGCGTGGAAGGTGTCGTAATGGCGCACTTTTATAGATGCCTAGTATATTTACCGATGGTAGCGTTTTTAGTCTGGAGGGGTTTTAAGAAGAAAGTTTCTGTTGATTAACTGCTGTTTTACTATAAGCATTTCGACTGCGCTCTATGTGACAATTTTCTTTAAGTTCAAAAATCCACAACCGTAAATCTCCAATCGTTAATCACTAATCTCCTTCCAAAAAAGTGACAGTAAAATATATAACAATATGATTACCGGTATTGCCAGAAAGTGAAAGAAAAATAATCCTATTGCACTTATAAGCAAAAACACATAACGGATGGCATTGCCTTTTAAATCCCAGGTTTTAAACTTTAAAGCGAAGAGCGGGATTTCTGCATTTAATAAAATACAGCTTAAGATCGTTAAGCCTATCAGCACCCAAGTATTTAAAATGATGCCTGTAATCATTTCTGTTTGCTGAAATGCTAAAATAAGAGGCAAACTTAAAATCAACAATGTATTTGCTGGCGTGGGAAGACCTATAAAACTCGTGGTTTGTCTTGTGTCTACATTAAATTTAGCTAATCTATAACCGGAAGCGATGACAATTAATAAGCCCACAAAAGGCAGGTATTGTACCAAGCCTTCATTCCAGCTATTTTCTGAGAAAACCTCAGTGATATTTAAGTAATCTCCTGTAATGGAATAGCTAAGGAGTTGCACCATTACAAATCCTGGCACCACACCACTGGTCACCATATCTGCTAGCGAATCTAATTCTAAACCTACTTTACTCGATGCGTTTAAAACTCTAGCTGCAAGACCATCAAAAAAGTCGAAAAATATACCTAGAAACGCAAAGAAGGATGCAGTCACTAATTCTCCAGACATAGCAAACATAACAGCTACACAGCCGCACAATAAGTTTAATGATGTAATGATATTAGGTATTTGCTTAATCATAAGAGCGGGTTTTTTACTAGCGATTTTTCAGTCCTTAAATTTTCCGAAGTATATATCAAAGGAATAGAAATAGGGCTACTTTTGTAAAAATAGGAAAGTATTTTCGTCTAAGGTAGTAATCGTACAATATGTGATTAAAAATATAGTTTAGTATTGTATAAAATAATGAGATATTTGTCCAAAAATAGCAGGTTGAAACAACTTATTCTTCTTTTCCTGATTGCAGGATTTTCTTTGCAGGCACAAACGGTACGTAAGTATTCTAATGAGTTTTTAAACATTGGGGTTGATGCACGCGCTTTTGGGATGTCTAATGCAATGGTTGCGACCACAGGAGATGTAAATTCTGGATATTGGAATCCTGCAGGATTGACAAGGCTTGAAGACAAACAACTGTCATTAATGCACGCTTCTTATTTTGCAAATATTGCAAATTATGACTACGCAGCTTTTGCAATGCCACTGGATGATAATAGTGCGGTTGCTTTTTCATTGATCCGTTTTGGGGTGGATGACATCTTAAATACCACACAACTTATTGACGACCAAGGACAGATTAATTATGATCGTATTAGCCTTTTTTCAACGGCAGATTATGCAGGTACATTTAGCTATGCCCGTAACTTGCCTTTAGACGGTTTTAGTTTTGGTGTAAATGCTAAAGTGGTGCGGCGTATTATTGGTGATTTTGCAAATTCGTGGGGCTTTGGTCTTGATGCTGGATTTCAATTTGAAGGTGATAACAATTGGCAGTACGGATTGTTAGTTCGCGATATAACAACCACATTTAACGCTTGGTCTATAGATGAAGATGAGTTTGCAGAGATACAAGGAGCCGTCGAAGGGCAGAATCAAGATTTACCAGAAACTACAGAAATCACAATCCCAAAAATGCAACTAGGAGTAGCAAAGCTATTTACATTTAATTATGACTACACCTTGCAAACAGAACTTGACCTCAACTTTAGATTTGCAGAGACCAACGACTTTTTAAGCACTCCTAATCTTAGTATGACTCCAGCATTAGGTCTCGAGTTTGGGTATCTAAATATGATATTTGTACGAACCGGACTTGGTAATGTACAAAACACAAGAAAACTTGATGGAACAGAATCTACAAGTGTTCAACCAAATCTTGGGGTAGGATTTAAATACAAAGGTATCGCAGTAGATTATGCCTTGACAGATATTGGTGATTCTAGTGCTACGCTGTATTCTAACGTGTTTTCAGTGACCTTAGATTGGGAGATATTCCGCTAAGCGATAGGCAATAGGCAATAGGCAATAGGCAAATTTGAAAAAAGCGCATTATCTCTTCAGATAATGCGCTTTCAACTATTAATAAAACTGAATCCTACTAACTCAGTGACTCCATTTCAATTACAAAACGGTATTTCACATCATTCGCTTTAACTCTGTTAAATGCTGTGTTTATTTCTTCCATTTTAATCATTTCTACGTCACTCACAATATTGTGCTCTCCGCAAAAATCTAGCATTTCTTGAGTTTCTTTGATTCCGCCTATTAACGAACCTGCGAGTCTTTTTCTTCCCATGATAAGATTTCCACCGTGAATAGGATCTAGCGGCTCTATAGCACCTACAAAAACCATCGTTCCATCAATTTTTAGTAACTGTATATATGGATTTGCATCGTGACCAACAGGAATTGTGTTTAATAAAAAGTCAAAACTACCTTTATGTTCTTTCATTGCATCTTTATCTTTTGAAATCAGCACCGCATCCGCTCCTAGTTTTTTAGCATCCTTACTTTTCCCTTCTGAAGTAGTAATCATTACCGTCTCTGCTCCCATCGCGTGAGAAAACTTTATTCCCATATGGCCTAGACCTCCTAAACCAATTACGCCTACTTTATCACCCTTCTTAACATTCCATTGGTTTAATGGAGAGTATGTGGTGATACCTGCACACAATAAAGGCGCTACTGCTTTTACATCTAAATTTTTTGGAATGCTCAAAACAAATTCCTTATTCACTACGATTTTCTGCGAATACCCTCCTAAAGTCTGACCTCCTAAATGTTTGTCTACACTGTTATACGTTGCCGTCATTCCCTGCTCACAAAACTGCTCAAGGTCATTTTTACAAGGTTCGCAAGTCTGGCAAGAATCAACCATACACCCTACTCCTACTAAATCTCCCAATTTAAATTTAGAAACGTTCTTTCCTATTTTAGTTACTTTACCTATAATTTCATGGCCAGGCACTAAAGGATATTTAGACCCTCCCCAGTCATTCGCTACTTGATGAATATCACTATGACAAACGCCACAATACGTAATATCTATTGCTACATCATCATCTTGTACCTCTCTTCTTTCTATGTTAATTTGTTCTAAATCTACTGCCTTTTCTGTTGCTGCATATGCCTTTACTTCGCTCATAACATTCTGTTTTACGTAAAGGTACGAAGCACGGGTAGCTGTTCTATTAAGATGACTTCATTTTGTCACAAGATTAACATAGTCTGTTATAGAGAGTGACTCATGTCTCTAAAAGCTATCGGGACGCGAGTCGAATATTAAAATAAATAAATGATGTGCATTACTTCGGAAATAGTATAGACACGTTTGCTTTATTAACTAGCAAACCATTGCCAAATTTTTAGCTAAGCGTTACCTTTGTACTAATCAAAATTACACACGATTTGCGCACTTTTCTTTATTCTTTATTCCTTCTACTCTGCATTGTAACTGCACAAGGACAATCGTATCCCTTTTCTGAAGACACGCGCATTAGCGTCCTGACTATGGGGCCTGGAACAGATTTGGCGGAAAAGTTTGGGCATAGCGCTTTTAGGATTAACGACCCCGTAAGTGGGATTGACGTGATTTACAACTACGGCGTCTTTGACTTTGAAGCGCCTAATTTTCTCCTCAATTTTGCAAAGGGGAAAATGATTTACAAACTTGATACTGGCAAGTACGCACTTTATAAAAACTATTACGCATCTCAGGGTCGGTGGATGAAAGAGCAAGTATTGAACTTATCACAAGAAGAAATGATTGTGGTTGCTACTTATTTGCAGAACAATGCCAAACCAGAAAACAGCACTTATTTATATGATTTCTTTTATGACAACTGCGCGACAAAAATGAGGGACGTGCTTGAGATCTCTTTAAGAGATGATCTTACTGTTTCTGATGCTTATGTACCAGAACAATTTACCTTTAGACAGTTAATCCAGCAAAAACTAAACGCTAATTCTTGGGGAAGCATAGGTATCGATATCGCACTAGGAAGTATCATTGACAGAACTGCAACACCATCACAACATCAATTCTTACCAGATTATGTATATGAAGCGACCAAGGAGGCAACCATAAACCACAATGGTGTTGATGTGCCATTAGTATTAAAAGAAAATGAATTACTAATTAAAAAAGAAGGTTTAACAGAGTTGAGTTTTCTTTGGAGTCCGTTAGTTATTTTTAGTCTTATTGCATTGTTTATTCTATATACCACCTATAAAGACAATAAGCAACAAACGAGAAGTAGGTTTTTAGATTTCACATTACTATCTATCACAGGGCTTGCAGGATTACTTTTATTCTTGCTATGGACAGCAACAGATCATACGGCAACAGCAAACAATTATAATATGTTGTGGGCTTTTCCGCTCAATCTTATCTTGGGGTTTGCACTCTTAAAGAAAAGCCCTCCGCGATGGTCTAGAAAGTATGTCTTCTTTTTATTAGTGCTTTTTAGCTTGTTAAGTATCCATTGGATCTCTGGAGTGCAAGTATTTGCTCCCACACTTATTCCTTTGTTTATTGCCTTGATCTTGCGTTATGTATATGTGTGGAGGTTTCTGAAATAAGAAGAATTAAAAAAATGCAATTTCATTAGTTACTGCCCTCGATAAAAGATAATCGTGCTCAGCGTCTTTACTATAATACTAATATCAAGAAAAAAACTTCGATGCTTGATATAATACAAATCAAACTGAAGCTTCCTTAAAGCATCTGCATCTGTAGAGCCATAATCTGCATTTACTTGAGCCCATCCTGTAACACCAGGTTTCACTAAGTGTCTCACTTCGTAGAAAGGTATTTTTTTAGAGAGTTCATTCACAAAAACAGTTCGTTCTGGACGCGGTCCTATAATACTCATTTCGCCTTTAATCACATTTAAGAATTGTGGAATTTCGTCAAGACGCGTATTTCTTAAAAACCGACCAAACTTTGTCACCCGAATATCACCCTTTTGAGCAAATTGTGCTCCTGTCTTCTCTGCATCTACCACCATGCTTCTTAATTTAAATATCTTAAATGGAATGCCATTTTTCCCCACACGTTCTTGGGTATAAAACAATGGACCTCTGTTACCTATTATGTTTCCAATAAAAACAATGGGTGACAACAACAAGCCTAAAACTAAGCCTATCACAGACAAGAAAAGATCTAATCCTCTATGAAAGAACAAATAGAGTTTATTCTGGTTGCTCCTGCTAAACGGGAAAAACTTATAAAAGTCTTGATCTATTTGCTGTACGGGAACGCGTCTATTTATATCTTCATACACTTGCGTATATTCCCTAATAGACACCCCAGATTCTAGCATATGCAACAACTGGTTATAGAGAGGCAATGTAATCCCTTCATAGGCAGGCGCCGCAACCACCACTTCAGAAATGGTATGCTCTTTTACGAGATCAAATAATTCGCTATTCTTAAATTCTAGTAATGAAACTCGGTGCTGACCAGTATAGTTGTTCTCACCAGATTTCACATAACCAACTACTTTATAATTTGGATCTGAGGCTTCTAGCGAGTCAATAATGCGTTCTATTTCTGGTCCATCTGCAATTAGTAAAACGCGTTTATTAAATCGTGCCGCAGACACAAACGTGACATAAACATAGCGCCATAAGATGAGTGACAAGTTTATAGAAATGTAGAAATACACTATCTGCAAACGATTTTCTGGAAGCTCTGGAGTGAAAAAAGGAGTCAAGAGATAAAACAACACCGTAACCGAAGTTGTCAAGATTATATTCTGGATCGTGACCTCAAATTTCCCAGCCTTTTGTAAATTATATAATTCAAAAATGGTAGCAAAAATGGTGAGGTAAATCCCAAGTACGATTGACCAAACCCAGTGAACAGCATTAATTTTAAAATAGTCAAAATTAAAAAGCTGACTCACCATATAAAGCATAGCAAGCACGACCGCAATATCAATTAATCGTAATAATACTTTCCGCTCTGAGATATCAAAGTGGATGCTGGTTTTATTTGCAGGCATTTAAAATGTGTTAATCAGAGTAAAAATAAGTGATTTAAACTTAGAAATTCAATACTTTTTGCCAAGACTCCCTGATATTCGACCAGTTGTAGTTTTCTACCTTTAATTTTGCAGCCTGAGACATCGCTTCAGAAATATTCTGGTCAACGCATAGTAATTCTATGGCATTCACCATAGCTTCTGCGTTTTCTGGCGGCACTAAAAACCCATCTACTTCATTCTCGATTAAATAAGGCAATCCACCTACATTAGTAGAAACAATAGGAAAACCAAGCGCCATGGCTTCAATTATACTCACGGGGAGATTATCAAAGTTTGTGGTGTTTATAAAAACATCCGATTCGGTAGATAATTCAATCCAGCTTTCTTTTGATAGTAATCCTGTAAAAGTAACAGGCAGTGATTTACGAGCCGCCACTTCTTTACATTTTGCCAGACTGCCATCCTTTTCTGGGCCTACCATACAGAGACTAGCCTTATGCCCATTATGAATTAATTGTTCTAAAACCTCAAGCGCAAGCAAAGGATTATAAATTTCAGAAAAAGACCGCACCCACAACAAATTAGGCTGTACTTTTTTGCGAGGCTTAAAGGGATATTTCTCTACTTCAATGGCATTAGGAATATATTCAAGATTAGTAAACCCTTCTGCCTCGAAAGCTTTTAATAGATAATATGATGGTGCAATATTCAAGCGTGCCCCTCCAAAGTACTTAACACTCTTTCTTGGATGTAGCGCTATTCGTTGTGGCAAATTTCCGCCGTGAAGAATAGGAAAATAGGGAATATTATATGTTCTACACAAGGAACCAATGAGAATAGCAAAATAGAAATTTTTCGTGCTGTATGTATCAATAAGGACTGCATTAACTCTATGGCGTACACGAAAAAATGTGGCGACCATTTCTAATAAACGATGCGCTTTATTCTTTTTATCTGAAGCGGTAATCACCACGTATCCATCCGCTATTAATTGCTCAGATAGCGTATCGATCACCGTGGGCGTGCCTCCTTTATTGGCAAGCTTATTCCCTATGTATAAGAGTGTCTTCTTCTTTTCTTTCATTAGAGATAGATAAAACAGAGAGCCCATAAATAAATGCAGGGGCCGCAATACGCATCGAACTGTGGTTAATTGTTAAAAACCAAAAGGCCAAAAACGAAAATAAATAAAGATTGCTTCGATTTCTAGATCTGAGCACAAGTGGTGTCAATAATAAAATACCTAAAGCAAAGATGCCAAGAATACCATGTTCAGATAACATTCTACTTACCTCATTATGAGTGGTAGAAATATATCCTAATTTTTCTTGGTGAACCTCTTTAGACCTTCCTACTCCTATCCCTATAAATGGGCTATCCTTAAAAGCCTCAAGCTCTCCTGCTATTAGTTGTCTTCTTCCTGTACTTACATCTGCTTTCTCTCGCCCAGCTGCATCTTGATTTGCATACCTTTTATCAATAAGTCCCGAAGTAAAAACAGAGGTAATCAGCCAGGTGAAAATGCAGACTCCTGCTACAATCCCAACTTTCGTGAGCACATAAAAGCGCTCCTTTGTGCCTACTTGCCTAAAGTAAATAATTAGAAAAACAGATGCACAGACTAATGCTACAATCACTCCTCCTCTGCTAAATGTTACAAACGCTCTATATCCTAACAAGCCAATAAGGCTTAAGTCTACTAGCTGTATGAGCTTATTTTTAAACAAGAACAATCGAGCAAACAACAAGAACATACCTAACCCTAAGACAGTAGCAACCTGATTAGGACCAAAACCACCAGAAGCTTCATAATTAGATTGTGTGCCCGTAAGTACGTCTCTAATATCTGGAGTGAAAAAATATAAATATACTGTCATTGCCACTATAGGATACAGGCAGGCATTTAAAATTTCGTGAAAACTTTTTCTAGTGATTTTGCGATCATAACAATATAAGGCACTCACACCCAGACATACTGGACCGCTTAGATTGAAAGTTACCGTGCTTAAAAAAGTAGTGCCATAATGTATTAATGCCGCGGTTACAAGAACTGCGGGCATCAGTAAAAAAACATATACAACGTAAGGCCAAGACCTTGTATTAAAGCCCCTATAAAACATCCCCACTAACAGAAAACCTATTACTGCAAACTTGGCAAACTCATAAGAGAATCCAACGCCACCCGTCATTCTCGAAAAAACCTCAAAGCCAATCACATAGGAGGCCGCGATCAATACTTCGTGATTTCTATTGCGATTTTTAATTGTTAAATAGAGTAGATAGACCAGCGCCCCTAAAAAAATCAGCTTCACCGAACCCCTAAACAGGTAACCCACAAAGCCCATCAACATATGAAGGGCTATAAAGAAAAGGTACGATCTGTTCTGGTAAATCTTGATAATTAATTGTTTTTATATAATTCTATGAATTGCGGTATTACAGCCGCGACGCTATATTTTTTCAGTACGTGATTCTTGAATCTCTTCGCATCATCCTGCCTTTTATCATCATCAAGCATATATGCTTTTAATAAATTTTTAAACGAAGTTTCGTCATCTAAAGGCGCTACTTTTCCAAAAGTACTAATAACATCTTTACAAAATCCAACATCTGTTGTTACAGGAACTAATCCAGCCGCACCATATTCTAACAATGCTAAGGGAAGCCCTTCATAACTCGATGATAGCACACCTATTTTTGAAGAAAGTAATTCTTTCTTCACATCAGATTTATCTCCTAAAAATGAAACTTTTTCTATTAATCCATTTGCTGCCACAAAATCTTTTAACATTTTATAATAGGTATCGTTAAAAATCTTCCCGACCAGCACTAATTCCCATTTTGGAAATTCTTCTAGTAACAATGCAAATGCTTTGAGTAAATACAGATGGTTTTTAGGTTGTTTCAAATTTGCAACACAGATAATGCTATTGTTTCGTTGGTTTACAGAATTGTATACCGATACATCGACAAAATTTGGAATATACATCACATCACTGCACTTCAAATGTTGTTCGCTCCATGTTTTAAGTTCTGGGGTTACTGCGATAATTTGATCAAAATAACCAGAACAGAACCGAAGTACTTTATGTTGATTTCCTGTGCTTGTAATTCTGCTGCCATAATGCTCATGCCAAACCAGTTTAATCTTAGGCAATACCATTTTTAGCTGTGTAGCTATAAAAAAAGATGTTCCGTGAGCGTGCACGTGAGTGATGTCATTATCTATGCAAAATGCTCTAAGTCGTCTAAGGGCATTAATAGCTACTTTCCCTTTCTTCTCTAAGAAAATATAGGGTATTGATACGTCTAACTCTTTCTTTAAAGCACCCTCCTCGCGAGTGACGCAAATATAGGAACCTTCTATTTTAGTGTGCAAAGCATTTGCCAAAGTCACTGCCATCCGTTCTGCTCCTCCTGGATGTAAACTATCTATTAGTTGAAGCACTCTCATTGTAGCAAGTTACTTATTTCTTGTTCAAAAGTATCCAGTGTATATTGTCTAGACCAAATTAGGGCGGCCGCACTCATTTTTTGCAACTCTGGTTTATTTTCCAATAACGAAATAAGAAGTTCCATATCTTGATCTTGATCTAATGTTAGCAACAAACCTCTTGCCCCGTGATCCAGCATCCACGGTACGCAAGAAACAGCCGTGCTTACCGGTATCGCTCCCCAGAACATGGCTTCTACCACTACCTTTGGCCAACCTTCAGACTTAGAGGCTAACAATAAAAAATGTGCTTCCTGATAGCCTTTTTTAACTTCTTTGGCAGCTTGATTTCCTTTAAATACTATGATTTCATTTAGGCCATTTTCAGCGACATACAGTTCTAATTCTTGTCGCAACACACCATCTCCGTAAAAAGTTAAAGAGGCAGGGATTCCGTTCTTAACTAATTTTTCTACCAGTTGTATTGCGTATAAAGGGCGCTTCCCTGCTACCAAACTACCTACAAATAAAAATGTATAGGGTGTAGAAAAAGTTTTATTAGGAACCGGGCTCTTTTCCGTATTCCAGTAAGATGCGGTGAAAAAAGATTTTATATTTTTTGATTGTCCTTCCCATTCCCCGTACACTAACACCTGCATATTCTTGGTTAAAAACGTATTGCTCAAAATCCATTTTTGCAATTTGTAGCTTAGGGGCTGCTTCGCTTTGGGATCCCAATTTCCGGCGTATTTTGCTGTTTTCTTTTTCTTCGGAAATAGCACTTGTACGATACATCCCACCAAGCCTATAGTACCCGGACATCTTAAATGAATGTGATCTGCCCGGCGCATTTCAATAAATAGTATCCAAAAGATTATCGGCAAATTAATGAGTGATTTAATACCATTGCCCAAAGTAATAAATGCTAATTCGGAGATTTTCTTTACTCGAGGATTTTTTTTATAGGCTAAGTCGATTTTAGTTACTGCCGCGATTGAAACTGGAGCGACCACACACACCTCATCAACAAGTGCATTCCATAAATCCATCTCCCGCACATATGGCGCATAAGAATACACTTGGTCATTTACCAAGATATGTGATGCGTGTGTGATGATGAGAAACTTCACTTAATTTTTGGTTTGTTTAAAAATAAAGAAAACCAACCTACCGTTCTGCCTAATGCTTCAGTAAACGCTTCTTTCCTATTTCTCGTTGTGATGACGTTGATCCATCTTATTTTTGTTAACATAATAGTAATTGCATTCCATTTAAGGCGGGCAATAAAGGAAGGTTTTGGGTGCTTTACGCGCCATACATACCATCCGTTTCTAACTACCATCTTTCCATACTTATACTTACTTGGCCTCCCTCCCGCGTCGTGGTGATGCTCTAATTGTGCGGCGGTGTTTACGTATAATAAACCTTCATTTGATAAACGCAGCGTATAATCTGCATCTTCATACAAGCCATAACCTTCAAAGTATTCTGAAAACTTATGATTGTCTAGCATCTCTTTTTTATAAGAAGCTACGCCGCCCATAAACTGCTCGACAGGATACGTCTTTCCAGATGATGGCAGAAAAGAAACGCTCCTGCCGTGTGAAAATTCTGGCATATATCCGGGAGCCACGTTAGAATCTAAGCCTAACTTTTTACGCAAAACAAAACGAGAGCCATCAGATCGCACCCAACCATCATAGGCAAATTGATTAGCACTTATCTGCGCTCCCACCTCCAAAGGTTGCCATTTTACTTCGTTAGTGATATAACCCCCAACGCCTAGTGCTTCTGGAAAACGATCATAAGTACTTATTAATTCTTTCAAATATTCCTGAGACACAATCGTATCGTCATCTAAAAAACAAACAATCTCCATCGCATCACTTACTTGCTCGATGCCATAATTTCGTTGTTTAGTCAAACCTCTTTGTGCTTCGGAAACTTTATGATAGTGCAGGTTTCTATATATTTTTTCTTCTAGAGCGATTTTAGTCTCATCATCTATGGATCCATCGATAATTAAAATTTCCGAAGGGATTAATGCGCCTTTAAATACAGAATCTAGCAGCGTCACCAAGGGTATGGGTCGCATATAGGTACAAATGATAAGAGCGGTTTTTTTAATCATTTTTATGTAGTAATTTTTCTGCCCATTTTATACTTGAGTCCCAGGAAGCAGTCATCTTCTTGACGTAAGCAAACGGATTCTTCATGCCTTGATTTTTGTAAAACTTCACAAACAGTAAAAACTTATAAGAGTTAAACTGCGGTACAGTAAGGTACTTTATTTTGTAGCACATCACCGTTGGTGAAGGCTTTGGACTAACGGCATCCTGCTCCCATTCTTTTACTACCTTATTTCTGAAACCTCCCATGGGCGCCTTAAGGTGCATTAATTGTATCTGTGGTATATAAATCACGTCTGTCCCGTCATTGCGCAATTGCATTCCAAAATCACCATCCTCTCCGTGGCCATGTTCATAGGCCATATTAAACTTTTTTTCGCCTATTGCGCTCGTTTTTACTAAGCTTGTACCAGAGCCAAAACCTACCCATTGCACGGGTTGATTCAATCGTTCTTGCTCGTGTGCTTGTAAACAACTAAAGGTAAGTGCTTCTGCATTATTAATAGTTGCTGCGTGTAAAGCCTCTTTTAATACAGATGCCTCCATTCTTATATCATCATCTGCAAAAAACACCCAATCACTCGTCACCTGCGCTAGGGCTCTATTCCTGGCATTGCAAGCACCTGTTTGATTAATAAACGTATGCTCAATTTTAAATGGCCAATCATCCTTTAGATAATCAAGCAGAGAAACACTTCCTACTTCAGGATTTTGCTCAACAAGGAATACACGTTGTGGGAGATGCGTTTGTTTTGCAAGGTCCAACAAGACATCGTATAAATATTTTTTTCTCCCCATAGTGGGAATTAGCACATCGATACTATCTCTATGTTCTTTGTTCGCTACATTGTCTGCTTTTGGAGCATACGACATGTGATGCTTTGCATGGAACAAAGCGAGCAGCGCATAAAAAAACGTACATCGTTTTTCAAATACTAATTGTTGAAATGGCAATAAAAATAACCATCGCTTTTTATAATGTTGTCTCACAAAACGGAATAAACGCTGCGAACTCATTTTTTGATTTCGGCTACTTAAAACCTCATCTATCGTCAATAAATTTGGGGTAGAATAACAGAATAGCCCTTGCTGCATTCCGAGCTTTGCTATTGCGTTTAAATAATACGGAAAAAGAGTTTCTTTTGACAAAGAAGAAGTAATCGCGTTGAACACATCACTATTAGTTGCTCCCACCGTATCACTCATTAACCAAGTAGGATACTTGACATTTTTATTGACATTAATAAAAAGCGTTTCTTCTACATAGCCTATGTCGTTAGACATATAATTAGTCTCGGGGCTAAACGAGTGGAGTGTATTTCTTGCTATATTATTGCTTCTGAAATAGTCTAAATTTAAACTCGCGCGATATTCCTTTGCTACCCATATTAATAAGGTATCTCGATGCTCCTTGGCTATTCTTAAAACAGTTTTTAAGAGCCCATGACCTTTATACCCAGCGACAGAAACAGATTCGTTTTCTAGCTGAACAACCTTATCGTTATGATGCGTTATAATGATCATATAGCCGCAGTATCAATTATTTGTTGATAATAGGAAACGGATAGCGCTGCTACCTTTTCTCGATCATATTGCTCTTCTGCCGTTATTCTTGCTGCGCTCCCAAAGGCTGCTGTTTGATCGGTATCTAATAAGAGCTGTACAATTCTATTTGCAAATTTTAAATGATCCGTGGGATGCACAAGAAATCCGTTTTCACCATCAGTTATCATTTCTGTTGCCCATCCTACATTAGACGCCACTATTGCTTTTTTCATCGCCATGGCTTCTATCCAAGATACTGGAAGTGCTTCTGCAAAAGTGGGAAAGACACAAACAGCCGCTTTTTCTATGTGCGCCTTCATATCATCATAAGCTACTTTACCTAAATAGCTAACACGCGCTGCTGCGCTTTCAGAAAACAAAGGCTGCATTAATGACCAAGTAGACGCGCTTCCTGTTTTTATATCACTACTATCAGACCCAATTAGAACTAAGGTAGCATCTGGCAAAAGCGCTATAATTTTATTAAATATGAATGGAAGTTCTAACATCCCCTTTTTGCGTATCAAGGTTCCAAAATACAGAATGGTTTTCGCATCGCTTGTGAGCGCACTTTGGCTAAAAGCATTAAGATCTAACCCATTTGGGATTACGGTAATTTCTCTATTTGTATTAAATAGTTGATTCGTTAATTTTCCTGTAAATGCACTCACAGAAATAATACCAGCTGCTTTTTTAAAGGCTCGTTTCTCATGATATTTATTTCGAGGCTTTACCGGACGTTCCTCTAAATGACAGAAATAGGTATCGCTGCCGTGCAACCTTAGCACCAAGGGACACTTTATATTTAGTCTAGAAGTAAATCCAGTCCAGTCTGGTGCTTCTAAAATCGCGATCTTATCTTCATCATACAATCTATTAATAAGTCGAGAGACTTTCTTTTGTGTGAGATAGAGCGATAGCCCTTTCACTTTGATATTTTTAATTGCATAAAAAGTGATTCCGTTTTCTGTAAAAACAGCGTCCTTTTTCTGGCCGTAGATGAGGATGCTTACGGGATGCCCCAATTGCACTAAGCCTTGGCTCAGATGCACAAGACTGCTCCCTATACCTCCGGCAGGCCCAAAATTGGGATGCGGATATTCTGGACTTAGGAAAGCAATTTTCATGTTATTGAATCAATTTATAATGATTGTGAACCATATGATCTATCGTGAATTCTTGTGCAATAGCAGTTCTCGTATTATTGGTAATGCCTTGTTTGCCTTCATACAGTCTTTCTATAATTTCCTTTAATGCTTCTGTATCTTTAGCCGCAAAAATATAACCGTTCTCTCCACCGATAACCGCTTCTTCATTTCCTCCCACAGGCGTTGTGATCACAGGAACATTCGCCGCTAAACTCTCTAAAATAGAAAGACTGAAACATTCCATATACGTAGGCTGTATCATATAATCATAGGCCGCATAGGTCGTATGCAATGTTGGGCTATTCCCCATAAACTGAAATACGTGATGCAATCCTTTCTCCGTAACCATCGTTTCTAACTGCGATTCATAAGGCCCGTCCCCATAAATGTCTATAGTTAATTCCTTGGTAATTTCAGAAGAAAGTAAACTCACGGCGGTAATTAAATCTTGAATTCCTTTAGATTCCCGAAGATGCGATGCCACGAGAAATCTAGGGTTTAATTTTTTCCGATCCTTTTGAATCAGGATATGATCTATAATAACCCCATTATAAATGGTCTCACATTTATGTGCAATGCGTCTACCAAAATCTTTTTGCATCTCAAACACCGTATAATGAGAAACCCCAACAAAGACATCAATAAATTTGCTATAAAGCCTTCCTTTTAATTTTTTCATCACCCGCTTGGTTCTGGAATAACCGCCCAAGGGCCTTGGATTATGGTCTACAGCAATCATCCTTGCTTTGGTTCTTATTTTTACCTCTTGGAAAAAAGGGGTGCACAGTTCTAAAAAATGGGTAATAACCACATCATACTTTGGTTTTTTCTGTTTTAGGTAAGACAAAAAAGTAAACTCGATAGACGTGTTATCATCTGTAGCCATAATGTCAAAATGAGCATAGCCACTATGATGAGAAATATTCGGGAAGAACCAGTCCACTTTTATCCCTTCATGCTCGCATTTTTTATGAAATGCCCAAAAGAATTGATCCATCCCTCCTATCCGCTCGGGAAGGAGTTTATAATCGCAGAGGATGGCTATATGTTTGTTTACGCCCATTGCAGCAGTGTTTGTGCCATTCGTTTCCCAGTGCCTTCTACCGGAGCACCTATTTGTAAGGCGATCAAATCGTGCTGCCCTTTTACAAGTAGCAATGGTTTTTCTATAAGTAGGTTAATTGCATCTACTAACTCTGTTTTATTTTTCACTATCATGGTTGCCTCGCTATTCACGACGTGCTTGATATGCTCATAGGCTAAAAATCGCTGGTCATTATATAAGCCGTTTCCACTAGTGCCGAAGACAGGATTAATCACAGGCTTATCAAACTGCATAAAGTCTAAACTCATGGTAGAAAGCATATTTATATTCAAATCAGAATAGGTGAGAATTGCTCTTAGGTCTGCGATATCATCTAATCCAGGAACACGTTGAGACCAAGCTTCTTGGTGTGCACCTCTGCTTATTTTCCAGTCTGGAAAATTCCATTTAATGAAAGGAAAATTATTTTGTATTTGGCTAAACCGGATAGGATCCTCTGCTGGAGATGTTCTAATCAACAGGTTTACCATTGGGATTTCTTTATTCACAATCGCTTCACATATAGCAGTGATATACAATTCATCATTCTTACTCGTAGAAATATCTCCGCAACTAAAACAAATTATTTTATACGCTTCGTTTAGGTTAAACTTGCTATAAAATGCCTCTTTAGGTTCATTATATCGTTCCATTACATAGGGTTCAAACTGTGGCGTACCAACCACTTTTATTTTTTTTGAAACGGTATGCGGATAAAAATGAAGCAGTTCTTTTTTCATAAGATCGCTCCATACTAAATAGGAATCAAACGTTGCTGCCATTCTTCCTTTTGACGCAAGATTATCCCAGCTAAAAATAAATGAGGTGGTTTTTATATTCTTCCAAATTGCCAAAGCCGCTAAAGGCGCAATAAAGGCAGGTCGTTGGTGGGTAAAGAACAAAACATCTACTTGCTCGCGCTCCAGAATTTCCCGATACTCTTTTGTGACTAAATGATTTTTAAAACTAGCTTGTTGCCATTTTTCATATTTCAGAATCCATTTTTCTGAATGAAAGAAGTACGTCCACCCATAGACAAAACGAGTAGCAATACCCCGCGGTGACAACCTGGATGCTCGGTTTGCTCTTAGGTTATCAGCAATCCCAAAATTATCCTCTTTATGCAATCTAAGATGTGAGACTTCTTTAGCTTTTCTAAATAACCATGTTTTAAATGGCTCGACAAAAACACTTAATTCTACAAGAGGCACGATCGTATGATTCTCATATACCGTTTTTGGCAAACAAGAAAGAATCACTATGGAATCAAATATTTTTTCAGCCTCTCCAATAAAGGTGCCAAGGATAAAGTTGCGAAACCCTACTCCATCTGTGATAACTACACCTAATTTTTTACTCATTGTTGTTTTTTTCAGTGGCTAGAAGTTCGGCTAGGTTCATCCATTGCCAAATATGAAAACTCGCATCTTGATCACCATCAAAATAGCGTTCTAATTCTTCCTCTAAAATAGCAATATCAAACCAATTTTTGTAGCTAGAATTCTTTAAGATGTTCACCATGTTTTCCACCAAAGGACGTAGTTCGTTTGCAAGCCATTCTCGCTGGGGAGTTTGCAAAGGCCTTTTAGGGGCTAAGGTGATCGTCTCCTCCACATAGCCATCTACTATTTTGCGTACCATATATTTATGAACCCCTTCTTTTATTTTAAACTTTGAATGCTGTGCAAAAGCAAATTCTACAAGTCTATAGTCTAAGAATGGTTCGCGAAGCTCCGTGCTTGCAGCCATAGAAACACGATCATTAAAGCGTAAGGCTCTAGGTATTTTTGTAAAAAACAAATCACGATATTGTACGTTTTGCATCGCATTATCAAAGGGTTCTGGATATACGGGCTTTTCTGCTTTCTCTATAAAGTGGGTCGCAAGAACATTTGGTCTTAATGGAGACTTTTTCACGCCTTGTATGGTAGCCGTGGGTGTATTTGGGCCTTCTATCAGGTTTTTATAATAATCGTACCCTGCCCATTGCTCATCCATCCCCTGCCCGTCGAGTAAAACGCTGACACCTTCTTGACGTGCTTGCTTAAATATAGCGGCATACGCCATGGTTGGGATTCCACCAAAGGGTTCATCTTGTAAAGCACACATGGCAGTAAAATTAGTTCGTGCCATTTCATCATCAAAAAGCACGGGTCTTAATGGACAACCCGAAGTCTTTACTAATTTTTTTACCCAAGGTAGCTCATCATATCGTTCATCTCCAGTATAAAAACTATAGGCATTGCAAGCTGTTGCGTCTTGTGTTAATTTTATAAATGTGAGTAATGTCGAGCTATCAAGACCTCCACTACAATTAACACCTACAGGAACATCTGCCCTAAACCGAAGACTAATACTATCGATAAGTAAGGCCGTATAATACGCAATAATTTCTTCTTCCGTATCTAAGACTGGCTGCTTATGCACCGCCTGTTCAAAATGATACCATCTTTTTTTGACTACTTGCTTCTGAAATATACTGGCTTGACATCCTGGCTCTAATTGCTGTATGCCTTGGTAAAAAGTTTCTGCAGGCATTCCATAACTCCCAAAAGCGAGATAGGATGCCCACACTTTTTCGTTAGGAATATTGGGAACTCCTGCTGCCAGCAATGTTTTTATTTCTGAAGCAAAATAAAAGCAATCGTCGTGATGCGCATAATAGAAAGGCTTTACACCAAAACGGTCGCGAGCCGCAAATACCGTTTTTGTTTTTTTGTTATAAATAGCAAAAGAAAACATGCCATTAAAATACTTCAAAAAGTCTGCTCCCCATGTTAAGTATGCCGCTAGTAATACCTCTGTATCTGAAGTGGTTTTAAACGTATAGGTGTTTTTTAATTCTTCTCTTAATTCTAGATAATTATAAATCTCGCCGTTATAAACGAGTACGTAATTTTCATCTTGAGAATAAAAAGGTTGATTGGCATCTTCAGAGAGATCAATAATGGAGAGTCTGTTGTGACCTAAGGCAATATCGGTTTCATAAAATGTTCCCGTAGCGTCGGGGCCTCGATGCTGCTGTGCCGTAAGCATTTGCCTCAACACCTCTGGATTTGCGTTAGACCCTATGATTCCAGCAATGCCGCACATTAGAGATGTAGTTTTTTAGCGAGTACGACTGCTGCTTCCCAATCTTCTGGTGTGTCAATATTAATATGCCGTTCAGGATCTGAAAGGATATAGGAAAGTGAATTTCCGTAGAACGACTTTTGTTGTATTAATATTTCCGAAGTAGTGATATAGATAGCGCCATCCCTGTGATACGCTGTTGGTAAATCTTGACGTCTTTTTATAATTTCTTTCTCGCCAGTGTACAACTCAAGAGCGCCTTTGTCATTCTCCTTATACACCCAATACGGATTATACTCATGCGGCACAGGCAGCACAGAAACAAGTGCATCACAGTTCGCATCTTCAAATTTTGTGATCGCTTGGTCTATAAACGCAGCACTTCTAAAGGGATTCGTTACCTGAAGAAGGCACACCGCATCATATTCTTTGCCTAATTTTTTAAGTTCTGCTAGGGCGTGAAGTACAACGTCTATGGAGCTCGCACTGTCTGTAGCAAGTACCTCTGGACGAATAAAAGGAACTTCAGCACCCGCTTCTTTAGCTAATGTGTTTAAGGTTTCGTCTTCCGAAGTAAAAACAACATCGGTTAATTTTTTACTCTTTAAAGCCGCTTCTATGGTGTGCACCAATAATGGTTTACCAGCAAGCACTTTCCTGTTTTTACCAGGAACTCCTTTGCTACCACCTCGTGCCGGAATAAGCCCTAACATTCTCATTAATACGTGATTGTTTTGTGAAACCGAAGTTCTATAGTAGAAAGAATGTCTGCAATTTGTTTTCCACTTTCTCCTGTACCGTAGATGGTTTCTTGTTCGTTTCCTGGCGCATTCAATTGCGCCGTAATCGCTTCTTTGATCTCTTCTTCTGTGTACATCACATCAATAACATTGTTGCCCCGCAAGCGTCTATTTTGCCGAGTCCCGATGTTGACCACCGGTACGCCTAGATAAGAGCACTCTCTAATCCCCACGCTACTGTTTCCAATCAAACAACTGCTGTTTTTAAGTAGTTTTAAAAAATCTAAGGGCTCCATGTTTTTAAAGAAATGGATATGTTCTAAATCATGATGTTCTCGATAGGAACGAATTCCACTAGAAGTACCATCTGCTCCGGCATCTACATTAGGCCAAAACCAAAAGGTAGGCACTTTGAGTTCATCTATGACCCGCAATGTTTTTAACACATCTTCTCTCGCAGATGCATACTCTGTAGTCACGGGATGTTGCATCACCACGAGATACCCATTGTTGTAATCAAATTGTTGCCCTACACCACCATATTTCTTGAATGGATCAAAATCTAATGAGGGGTTTTTCACTACCTCAGCAGCAAGATCAATCGAGGGACAGCCCGTATTGTACACATAGTCAGGATCTTCGCCCATTTTTATCACGCGCTGCTTTGCATCATCGCTCGTTACAAAATGTATGTCCGCTAGTTTTGTATTTGCATGCCGTACTTTTTCATCAATATTCCCTGTCACTTCTCCACCTTGTAAGTGAATTAAAGGAATGTTTTGATAAGCAGCAGCAATCGAAGTTGCAATCGTCTCAAAACGATCTGCAATAGTTAGTACGGCATCCGGCTCTAGATTGTAAAACACATTTGCCAGCTCCATCAAACCCAAACCCGTAGTTTTTGCCATCGCAGTTTTGTTCTCTCCTTCGAGAACCATAAATACTTTTTCGTTAATGGTAAAACCATCACGTTCTATAAAATCTACTGCGTTGCCATAGCGGTCTAATAATGCAGATCCAGCCACTACTAACTGTAACTCTAGTTCAGGATGGTCTTTTATTGCCTGCAAAGCGGTCTTTACTCGACTATAAGAAGGTCGAGCGGTAATTACTGCACATATTTTTCTCTTGTCGCTCATTTATTCAAGTACATCTTGTGTTAAGAAATCCCACTTTGAGAGGGCTGCGTTTGTTTGTTTTCCTAGAATGTCTTGAAATTGAGCTGCGTCAATCCCAAAGCCTTTCGGTTTTTTTGCTTCCAAATCTTCAAAGGACAGTATATGCCCTTTTGGTAAGTCTTTGTTCACCGCTAAAGATTTCTCAAAAATCTGTTTTAGCGCTGTAAACTGGTTGTTATCATTTTTATCAATAGGATGCTGCAATGCCTTTGCAATCGCTCTAATGGAGTGCACCATTTTTGGTATTTCTGAAATTTCAATTGATGAAGAAGCGTCCGGTCCAAAATCACTGTGACTAAACACCGCGTGAAATTCTAAGATTTCTGCGCCTAAAGCAGCTGCAGCGATACAGGTAGCAGATTCTGCAGAATGATCTGAAAAACCTATAGGCACATGATATCTTTCTTTTAATTCTGAAATGACATTTAATCCATACTGTGCGGGTAGCGTTGGATAACTCGTTGTGCATTGTAAAATGGAATAGTCTGCTTTTTTCTTTTTCAAAAAGGATACCGTTTGATCTAATTCTGCAAAAGAACTCATCCCTGAAGAAACAATAATTGGCTTACCTGTTTGCGCCATTTTCTCCAGCAACAAAAAGTTATTTACTTCGCCCGAGCCTACTTTGTAACGCTTCACTCCTATTTCTTCAAGTAAGTCTACAGCAGCATTGCTAAAGGGGGAGGATATAAATTCTACTCCTGCTTTTTCACATCGGGCTTTCAGCTCCTTCCACTGTACTTTTGAAAACTCCATTCGTTTCCAGTAATCAAAGCGTGTGGCATCTTGATCACTAAATTTTATTCTGAAAGGTTCGTGTATACTGCTTTCTGCCGCGGCAATATGGGTTTGAAATTTAATCGCATCTATACCAGTTTCAGCTAAAGCGTCTATATAATCAAGGGCTTTGTCAAAACTACCATTGTGGGCTTGTGCTATTTCGGCTATGATAAACGGGTGGGTCATACATATGCAATTTACCAATTTTGAAACAGATTTATTGAAAGTGATTCTTATATTTTTTTTACTACCATCCCGTAGCTCATACCCATAGATAATGGATATCTACGCTCGATATAATTTTCTACTCTTTTTTTAAACCAATCTTTAAAGGAACTTGTTTTTCTATCTTTATAATGCGTGTCCACTATGGCATACTCGAGCACTTCAAATCCTGCCTCTTTTAAAAACTGAGTTACGATGTGCTCCCAAGGAGTGAACACGTGATACTCCTTTATATGTTTTGGTTGAAAAGCATATAAAGTTCCTTTTAACAAGAGATGCAATCTGTTTTTGCTTGATTGCGGGTTAGGCGTGGACAAAATAAGATACCCTCCTTTTTCCATATGGCCTGCTATGTTTTTAAGAGCCATCTGCGGGTTGGGTAAATGCTCTAATACTTCTAGCATGATAACGAGCCCAGCCTTCTTCGTTTTTTCTGGTGCTGGCATACTCACGTCCCAGATGGTGGAGAAATCCATTTTTGGGACATAGTCAAAAGGCTGCCAATTGCCTCCAATTTCCTCAATAGGTTTTTGCATATGTCCAAACCCAGCACCTATGTCGCTCACTGTTTTATTAGGGGCTACTTTAAAAAAGTCGTGTAACTTTTTTATCCCAAAAACTGATCTGTCTTTATAAATCTGCATATATTAAATAATTTTATTTAAATTATTCTTGGTGCCTTGATCATTTATGTAGGGCTCCCAATAGATTTTTGTTTTTGGCAATGATTCAAATATCGCAAGCTCATCGGCAGAAATTCGATTTGTTTTGTTGTAATATGGAATATGCCGAATTGCATCTAATAGTGCCAAGATTAATGCCGTAAATGCCTTTAAATTACCTTTAAATATCTTTGTTTTAAATTGAATCCATAATGAATAAAAAAATCTTCTAAAATATATGCGTTTTGGATAAAATAAGAACATCAAATACCATCCTGCGCGCAGAGATCTTCTCATTCTAAGCATATAATCATCGTCTACTTTTCTACTTTTTACATCAACGCAGTGTTTTATAAAAAGTGAAGGTACGTAATGTACTTCCCATCCAATTTTAAAGAGTTGATAGGCTCCATACTGTTCTTCTCCATAGAAAACGAACCACTCGGGGTAATTAGAGATAGTCCTCCATGCTTTCATTCTCCAAACATGTCCGCAGCCAACAAACCCTTGTACTCGTTCATTTTTTTCAGCTGACACCAACTCTTTCGGATTTTCTTTACTCCACAAAATTCGACATGCAAGTAACCCCACTTGTTCATTTAGTAAAAAATAATCTTCTATACACGTTAGCACATTGTTAGATAAAAAATATGAATCGTCATCCAATGAAATAGCATATTTAGCTTTAGTTGTTTCCAACATCAAATTACGATTATAGATTAATCCTTTATTTACTCTATGTGAAATTAAAATTATTTCTGGATATTCTGAACGAATAAATTCCGAAGTTCCGTCTGTTGATGCATCATCACAGATAATGCATTCTACCCTTGGATCACTAAGAAGATTTTTGCTTTTATCCAGCGTTATATTTAATGCAGCTAACCTGTTATAGGTACTAATGTGAATCGAAAACAATGGATTGACTTTAATGTGCATATCATTCATTAAATAAAGTTCGAAATTGGTTGTTAAAATATGTTATTGAAGAGTAATACTGCAAGTCTGGTCTATTTAGATTCAACGGGATATTTCTTTTCCAAAGTTTATATAACTTTGATATAATATTTGAAATCTCATCAATGTCATTAGCGTCACAAGAAAATGGATACGCCTCACCTAGTAATCTTCTAGTCTCACTATTTTTTGGACCTAAGTGAATAATAGTTTTATTTTCTTTTACATAATGAGGAAACTTTCCCGGTAAAAACGGACTCACACTAGAAATAGCCTCTAATACAATAAGACAGGTAGTATGTTTTTGAATTGCCTGCACTTCATAAAAAGGTATATAACCATCACTTTTATATATACTAGGAGTAACTCTACATTCGTTTGTTAAGCTTGGCTCATGGAATGTTGCAGAACCGATAAGTAACAGTTGGCTATCCTCAGCTGCCTCTGCATTTTCTAAAAGAAACTTTCTATAACCCTCAATTAATGGAAATGGATTGCGATGATCTAATAATGAGCCAGCGTGCATAATGTTAAACTTTTTAACATCTAAATAATCCGGCACCTTATCAACTTTTAATTCGACACGGATGTTTTGATGCGGTAAAACAATTCCTGTCTTTAAAAAATTAGGAAAATAGGCACTCATCCACTCCATTAGCAATTTACTTGGAAAGCCTGAATACCTGGCCTTTTCAGAAACTTCTTTAAAAAAAGCCTCCTTCTGCTGAGAACCAGCTTCTTTCCAATTATATGGTGGAGGGTATAAATGAAACGGATAGGGATCGTGCATATATGCCAACCACTTATGATGTAATTTTGGGCACTTTAATGCTGCTGCGTGGGTCCTATAACTGGCCCCTTTACTTAGAGTGATTAAGAGATCAAAATCATTTTTTACGCTTTTTATAGCGTGTGCCATACTATTGGTATCGTTCTTAAACGTAAAGGAAAAACCGAATCTATTCTCAAGACTTTTTGAAAAATTCTTGCCAGAAATACGTTGTAAAACACGTTGTACCCTACTTAACCAATAATTAATATCTGTTTTAGATTCTGTAATTAAAAGAGGCTGGATAGATGGTAAAGTAATTTCTTTATGAGAATAGTGCAATACAGAAACATCAAAACCAGTCGTAACTAAAGAATGAATAAACCCAGCGTTTGCTTTACCAGCACTACTAGCATCTATATCAATTGTTTCGGCAAAGATTAATAGCTTCTTCTTCACTGTATTTAGTTTAGCTCTTGTGAAATGAATGCAATAATTTTTTCTGCTGCATCGCCATCGCCATAGGGATTTTTAATTCCCTTAAAATCATCTAATCGCTTTAATATTTCCGAAGTTTTATCAACGATCCTTTTTGTGCTTGTACCCACTAAAAAGGAAATCCCTGCGTCAATACCTTCAAAACGTTCTGTGGTGTCTCTCGTAACAACTACCGGAACTGATAAACTAGGTGCTTCTTCTTGAATCCCACCAGAATCTGAAATAATTACGGCAGCTTGATTCATTAACCAAACAAATGATGGATAGTCTAATGGAGCAATTAAATGAATATTATCTTGTTTTGACAGCATTTTAAACACCACTTCTTGCACATTTGGATTTAAATGTACCGGGTAAATAAGTTGGAGCGATGGGTCTGCTGCAATTAGCAGAAGTGCTTCACAAAAATCTTGGAATCCTTGACCAAAACTCTCACGGCGATGCCCTGTAACTAAAATAAGACGCTTACTGCTGTCTACAAGTTTTTTGAGACTTGCAATGGTCTCACTTTCATACTTATTTGACACCTTATCCACTGCGTAAGCTAACGCATCTGTGACTGTATTTCCTGTAACAATGATTAATTTTTCTGCTACGCCCTCTTTTACTAAATTATCTTTGGCTCTTTGTGTAGGGGCAAAATGATAATCTGCTATTCGGCCCGTAAGCTGTCTATTTAATTCTTCTGGGAAAGGAGATTTTTTATTGTAGGTTCTTAAACCAGCTTCTACATGCCCCACTTGAATGCCTTTATGAAAACTTGCTAAAGCCACCATAGACGAGGTAGTTGTATCCCCATGTACAAGAACCAAGTCAAATAATTCTGAATCAAAAACGGTATTCATGCCTACTAAAATACGTGCACTTAACTCATTTAGTCCTTGATTGTGTTTCATTAAATCAAGATCATAATCTGGAGTCAATTCAAAAAAATCGAGAACTTGATCCAGCATTTCTCTATGCTGTCCTGTCACACATAATTTATAAGGGATGCCCTGTTTTTTAAGCTCGTGGCAAACGGGTGCCATTTTAATGGCTTCTGGTCGCGTTCCAAAACAAACAAGTATTTTCAAAAGGATAAGTTGGTTAGTGATTCTTTTTCCTTCTCAAATATATCTTAATTAATGGACTTAAAGTGTATAAAATTATAGCTTTTGCTTTTTGAACTAATGTTACGCTAGATTGTCCTAGAAGGTGTTCGTAAATTAATTTTGACTTTAAAATTACAGCTTCCCAAATAAAATATTTTTGTATTGCAGTTGATAACAAATTTCTATTATTGAGGTTTGAAATAATTAGAGTGCTCGCTTCAACCTTAGATGCAAAACGCATTTGATTTCCATTATAAAACTCTCCTGTATTAGATTGAGGGTGTTTACGCCCATAAAAAAGTGTTTTTCCTATAGAAACACCACTAAATCCTTGACTTAAAATACGGGTATAAAGCTCCCATTCTTCAGCATACATTAATTGTTCTTTAAAACGATTTTTCTCAAAACAACTTGCGCTCCACATAATTGCACAAGAGTTAAATGGAAGTTGATTATTTATTACTTTTAAAATATCTTTTTTCGAAATTATAAATTTTTCATAACTTTCAATTAAATCAAATTTATAACTAAATTCTCCAATAAATACATCCCTTTTATACCTGCAAAAATTATAATCACAATTTTGTAATTCATTTACACAATGTTCCAAATTACGGGGGTGTACAATATCATCATCATCAAAAAAGATAATAAAATTCCCTTTTGCAATATCTAAACCAAAATTGCGACAACCAGGTAGCCCTTTGCCATAGTTGTTTGGCCTTTTTCTGAAGCTAAACCGAGCATCCTCTAGAAATGGTGCTATTACTGCTGCCGTAGTATCTGCGCCTCCATCATCTATAATAATACACTCAAAATTTATGAAGGACTGCGCCTGAACAGAACGGAGCGTTTCAGCAATAAGATGCGCCCTGTTATAGGTAGCCATGAGGATGGAAACTAAAGGCTTCTGCATGATTATTTTTTAAATCCTTTTTTGAATTTTCTCATAGGATCGAGAATGGCTTTACCCACTTTGTAATCTAATCTATCTAGATTTTTATACCGTTCTACTTCCTCTTTTTCTAATTTTTGAATTAAAAAATCTATCGTACTATCAAAGTACTTTGTATAAACATCCTTGTTCTTTTTTAAGATATATGATAATAATTGGTTTCTATTATTATTTGCTCTCGTGGTGGTAGAATATTTTTTTTGCCTATAATTAAAAAGTTGTGCTTCTAGCACGAAACATTCTCCTCCATCTTTTATAAGTCTGATAAAAAACTCCCAGTCCTCCCATCCATCTTTCATTTTTTCATCATAGCCTCCACATTGTTGCCAATCTTCTTTTTTAAACATCGATGTACCTAAAGCCCCATTTGAAAACATAAAATGTTTAATATCCCCACCATTAGGTGTATACACCTTAGTATCACCATCTTCGAAAAACAAAACTGAACGGCAGGTTACAATTTTTTCTTCTCCTTCTTTTTCAAAAATAGATAGTGCTTGTTCAGCAAATTGTGGCTCAAAATAATCATCACTATCAAGTGTAACAATGAAAACTCCATTTGCTGCATTAATCCCAACATTTCGAGCTTTACTTTGCCCTTGATTTTTCTGTGTGATTAAAACATCAATCTTAGGACTTAATGTAGCTAATACTTTTTTAGTCTTATCATCACTACCATCATCCACGACGATCACCTCAACTTTAATAGTTTGTTCTAACGCAGAATTAACTGCCTGCTCAATATAACTAGCATCATTATAGCAAGGGATTACAAATGTAACTAATGGCTTTTTAGACATGATTTAGGATTTAGCTTTTTTAAACAATGAATATCCCCTCCCAAAATAACGTAAACCAAAGATGGCGATTGCATAGTGGATTGCACATTCAGCCCCTTTAATGTTTTTAGTATATTTAAAAATATCTTTAAAATATGGTATTCCGCCTTTTTCAGTTAATAACAAATAACTAAAATTTATTAAAGAATTTACAAGATACGTTTTTGAGCTTGTATCTCCTATCTCTGCTATATCAGTCAATAAATGTAATTTATTCTCTATAGTGCGATTGTAATAACGTTTAAGGTGTTTTGCCTGATTTTCAGAAACACTCCATTGTATAGACCCTCCATGTACACGTCTTTTAGAGAGTATATCTGGTATAATTAAACCACTAGTCGTGGCACATAAATACCTGGAAATAAAATTGTATTCTTGCCCAGATTTAAGGTTTTCATTAAAGCGTAACCCAGCTATACTGGCTCTGGTGGCCATAAAATCATTTGTGATGCAGTTGATGTGCTGGGTAATAAAATTAAAGGCGTTTATGTCTTTACCCTCATTACTTACTTTATAAATAGGGGATTCTTTCTTATCGCCATCCCAATCTACCGAAGTTGCCATGACAAAATCATAGGAGCCATTTAATATAACAGACACCTTCTCTTCTAAGAAAGTAGGCAGCATATAATCATCACTATCAAACCAATTAATTAACGTCCCTTTACTTTTTTCAAAACCATAATTACGGCAGGCGTTGGCTCCTTTAACAAGATTTGAAGGACGCTGATACAACGTAAACCGCGGGTCGCGATCACAGTATTGGGAGACTACAGAAAGTGAGTTATCCGTACTGCCATCGTCTACAATAACACACTCCCAGTTAGTATACGTTTGTTTACTAATAGAGTCCAGCGTCTCTACAATCAAGTGAGCTCGATTGTACGTGGGTATTATTATGGAGACTAACGGATCGATAATTTTAGGTATGTTGAATGGTTATATTTCTCTTTCTACTTTGCACAATTTCTGGCTGTAGCTTTTCTAAAAATTGCAATTGTTTGTAAAAATTAAAAGCTTTAGAAAATCTAAATCTTATCGCATTTTCCTTCACCCGTTTTTTAAGATCTCTTTTTGTATTACACAAGTCTTTTTCATAATCACTGTTAGTGATGTCGGCAAATTTCCGAAGGTATAAATTACGTGCTTCCTTATAATGAGCTGTTGTAAAAGGCGCTGCGACTGTCGCTACCCTTGACGCTCTATCGTGAATCATTTTTGCAGAAGGCACCACACCTATTTGATACCCGTGGTAGCGCATTCGCTGGCACATATTATCATCCTCACCGTACATAAAAAATAAGGGATCGAACAATCCTACTTTTTTTATTGCCTCTTGAGACAACATCCATCCTGCAGCATTCACAAATGGTACTGACATATGAGTTTCTGCTGTATCTTCTAATAACTTAACCGCAGCAGCATCAATTCCTGGCGCATTAACATAGGCAGCAAACTTTTTATCAAATTGCTGGCCAGATCCATCTAGATGTATGGGACTTACAATGCCATAATCTTCATTTTCTTTCTGAAATTTTAATAAAATGGAAATGGTCTCAGGAAATAAATAAGCATCTTGATTGAGTAAAAAGAAAGAGGTCGCTCCCTGTGCTTGTGCGAAGGCAATACCTATATTATTTGCCATCCCAAAACCCGTATTCGTATTTTGAGGCAATACCCTTGTGTTTTGATATTGCCGCTCTATATAAGATATAGTTGCATCTGTAGAAGCATTATCTATCACCACAACAGGATAGCCGGTGCAGCTAGCCAAGCATTTTTCTATCCAAGGCATGGCATTATAGGTGACGATAATTATGTGACAGTTATTTTCCAAAAATATGTTTCAATTTATTAATGACACGACGCTGTAAATTATACCCCTTAGAAAAACGCATCTTTAGTCTTTGTTGCTGCGTCTTGTGGAGCAAAGGCAAAAATTCTTTATGCAAAATACGGTCATAATCATCATAATCATAAATTTTTGCAGCCCGGTTTATGTTTGTAGCCTGTGCAGGATGTATTCTAAATTTGACTAATGGTTTATTAATAATCGCTATAGGATATTTCTTTAAAATGCGATAGTAAAATACGTAATCGAGTATTTGCTTTAAATCTTCATCAAAAAACCCAACCTCTTTAATGATAGCTTTCTTAAAAAGCACGGTAGGTGGCTCTCCTATTTTGTTGCGAGGATCAAAAATAAACTCATCCTGTTTAAATAATTTTTCATCTATAATAGTAATCGCTTCATCTTTCTCAAATTGGCGCTGCAAGTTACCGTAAGTTTCTATCCATTTATTTATGCTTGGCGTTGTTTCTCCTTCTACTATAAAACCACGTTTACAAGCGACTAAGCCCAAATCAGGGCGTCTTTGCATTATCTGTACCATTGCCTTAATACAGTTTGGTTCTAGAACATCATCTTGAAACAAAAACTTAATAAATACTCCCTTTGCTAATTTGATAGTATTGTTCCAGTTTGCACCTATCCCATTTGGCGTATGCGCCACAATCTTTACAGGAAAAGCAATTTGTTCTTTAAATGACTTACATAAAGCGATTGTGTCATCTTTAGAGTTGTCATCACTAATAACCACCTCTAGATTTGTATAGGTCTGTGCCTTTATAGAAGCGAAAGCTTCATCTAGATAACTTGAACCGTTATAAGTAGGTATGCAAATGGAAACAAGCGGAGTTTCAATCATTAGTTGGTTTTTTCTATCACACTCCACAATTGCGGACATATTATTTCTGGAGAAAATTTAGAAAATTCATTTTTGTTTATCTCTCCGTGTTTGTTCCGCATTTCTGGATTATTCAAATACGAAATCACTTGATCTCCCATTGCTTCTATATCTAAGTATGGAACGATAACACCGCCCCCTTTACTAATGATTTCTTCACTTCCTGTTGCCCCTTTAAAACAGACAATAGGTTTACTGAACATTCCCATTTCTATACATACCAAAGGAAATGGATCTTCGCGTGATGTCATCAAAAACACGTCAAAATTTTGATAAAAAGATGATGTCTCTTTTTGTTGCCCTACAAAGGTCACCATATTAACAAGGTCTAATTTTCTTAAATCTTCTTCAATAATAATTTTTTCTATTTTAGATATCCCGCCTACCCAAACAAATTCTATTTTCGTTTCTGCAATACTATTCTTATGAACGTAACGCGCCACTTGTAAAAACAAATCACACCCCTTACGCCAATGTACAGTGCCAGAACCACCAATGGTAAATACCTTATTTTTTTTAATTGACTGAGTCGTTTTTATTTTAGAACACTCATAGACTCTTATTACTTTATCTTCAGGTACAGCCCAATTTGATATTAAGTTCTCCTTTACTAAGTTTGACGCTGCAATAAAACAATCTATATTTTTGGAATAAGAACTTAAATCTGGGAGCATTATTTTTATAGTAGCATTTAATTCATGAATATGAGCTACATGTTTCGTATTAGGATTAATTGATTTTATTCTATCTCCATACGGTATACTTACTATTGTATTTGAATACACAATATCGTAATGGCGATTAGAAATTTCCTCCATAAACCCCATTTTCTTTATACCCGTAATTTTAAATTTAACTTTAGTTATAAATTTGGATATTTTATTTTGAATAGCTGTTGAAGAAACAGGCAATAAAAAATAATCATTGGCTACTTGTTTAAATTCTTCTCGTAATCCGCCATCTTTTAAACTAAGGACATCTATATGAATCTTATGATTGGCTCTTAACCATTGCATAAAATAAAGCATGACAAATGGCGCGCCAGTGCGCGTTGCTTCGTGCGTTATGAAAAGTATTTTTTTCATCGTTATCAATAATCTAATAAAAGTTTATATCCAATTTTTAATTTTATTTGAAAAATCTAAAACTGGATCCGTTTTTATAACTTGGTGCAAATGATCATAAGATTTCTCACCCATGCTAACCCAATTCTTTTTATTTTGCCAAGCTTCTTCTAATGTTCTATCAATAGCCTTAATGCTTGGAAAATCTATTAAGTAGCCTGTTTCCGTATGCTTTATCAATCTAAAAGCGTCACCTACATCTGTACTTATAATCATCCTGCCAAAAGACATAGCCTCTAGCATGGCTAGAGACTGGCCCTCCATACGAGAAGGCATTATACATCCAATATTTTCTTCCCAAATTGAAATTTTATTAGCTTCGTACCCCTTTATTTTAACAATATCATCTAATTTATAAACTTCAATAAGTCTTTTAATTTGCTCTAAGTTCGTCCCTAACCCATACAAATTAACAATTAAATTTCTTTCTTTCCATTTATTATTAGAAAGGGCTTTTAACAATAAATCTTGCCCTTTATGAAAACTGGTAAAAGCAGCAACACAAGACAAATTATACGTTGACCCTTCTGTTGGTAAACTATATTTTTGTTTGTAGTTAAAAGGATTATTAATAAATGTGATATTATTAAGTTCTGCACCTAACATCATCTCGGTTTTTGATTTATTATCGGGAGATAAAAAACATATAGATACCGCACCCTCATAGGAATCTTTAAGCTGCTTCAATAAATTATCATGGACATAATTAAGATCTGTTGCTAGCTGAACAATAATCACATACTTTACGTTTTTTGATTTTAGATAAGTTGTATATGTTACTAATTTAGGGTCGGTATTACTACCCGTTGAAATAAGTACTAGAGAAAAGGAACTTATATCTTCTATATTGACAAAGTCATTAGAAAGAACGTTATTTATAGGAGGTAATAAACGTCTTTTAATACGTGCCACTATCCCGATTTCAACTTCTATAGGGGCTTCCTTATAAATTATTGTTACACCTGCTTTTTCAATTTCTTGGACCGCAATGGGAATATCGGTCCATTTTTTTAACAATGCACTGACTTTAAATTTTGTCGTAAGCCGCTGTGCTGTTTTGCTCCATAGCACTTCACTACCTCCCCAAGAGACATGGTCATTTAAAGAAACAAATAGAACTTTTTTCATCATATATTGGTTGAAATAAAGGTTACTAAATCCTCAACATCACCAATAGGCATAAAATCATTTACAAAACGTCTTTGTCCAACTTTCATCTTTTCTTTGTCGTCAATATTTAATGAAAATCCTTTTTCAATGGCATTCACAAGACTTTTTTTATTTGAAGCAAAAATAGCGGCATTGTAATTCACAAATGGTAAAGTAGGCTTAGAACTTGCAAAATGTGTATGTATGCAAGTTAAATTATAATACATACTTTCCGCACCAGCAGTACTATCCTCTGTTATTATTAAGGGACCTTCACTAAATAGTTTATGCAAACCGTCAAAAGTAATTTTAATTCTATCTTCCATGCATTCACGGATAATAACATTTTTGTATCCCTCAATCCAGTCCATAGGATGAGGTTTAATAAGTAAATGTACTTCTTTGTGTTCCTTTAAATAGACTATAATAGCCTCTAGAATATTAATCCCTTCTTTATAATTTCTAGAAACTGAATAACATTTTATAGGGCTATGAGGTCTTGTTATAAATAATATCTTATTGTTGATATTGTTGAGTTTCTCATCCTTCTTTTTAGAAATACTTAGGAGATGATTACCTACAATTTTGTACTTTTCGGGTTGTATCTTAGAGTCTGATAGATATCTATTTTTTCTAACCTCACTCCACACTGCTACATAGTCAGCAATACAGTCATCTAAATAGCCTAGCTCACAATCCAAGCCATGTTGATATGTAAATGTAGGTATCCCCAATTTTTTAGCTACTAATACATAATTGATATATGGCGGATGATTATCAGAATGAACATATAAAGCGTTTGGCTTATATTTTTTGAGCTCTGTAAAAGCTAGTTGTGTAATTTCTAATGTACCACGAATTTGATTTTTCAACAATTCTCTATCGTTAGGTATTAAATCTAATTCAAAAAACTTTAATCCTTTAAAAACTGCAGATTCTAATTCTATTCTCCACTCACTTTTTAGTTTAAAATCTAAATTCTTAACAACATTTTTCTTTTGTACCTCCTTAGTAATTTGTTTAGATATAATCTTATAGTTTTTTAATTTCCTAAATTCTTTAATAAGGAGATCAGTATGAGTCACTTGAAATGGGATGTAAATAAGTTTTCCCTTTTTTAATAAGGGCTTAGTGTAAGTACCTTTCGAATGTAGTGGTTCATGATAAAAAGGGCTAGCCACTTTATCTTTATTATATACTTCTACTTCATTAAAACTTAGGTTATGTTTAATCCTAAGTGCTCTACCTACTTTATCCCATAAATAAAACCGAATGATTAGACTATAATCCACCCCTTGCCGTACAGGATTAAAGTTAATACTGTTCGCCCAGTCACAAACTATTTTATAAGCCAGCTTATCTAAATTTTCTAATTTCAATTATTTTTAGTCATTTTAAACATCTATTAAAAAAAATTAAAGGTTCTTAAACCATAAACCATCAGTAATATACCCGTATTTCATAAGAGTTTCACCAGCAATTTCGTGAAATAGTTTCCCATCCTTTTTAGTAAAATAATTTTTCCAATCTCCGGAGATTCCTTTTCTAATATGGGCATTTTGCATTGCTTGTCCCTTTTCTCTTCCTTTAGACATAGCCTTAAAACTCCCAGAATCTAAACATTGAAGAATTTTACTTTTACTTACTGATCCACCAAAAAACGCCAAACATTCTTCCAGCACTTTGCCCGTATCTACTAACATATCTTCATAATGCACCACTTTAATAGTATGGTGCTTTTTAGCTTCATTAATTGTAGCTAGAGGTTGCGCCCACTCATTGGCCCATTGCTCTATTTCTTTGTCCTGAAAGAAACGTGGTAGCTTTGCATCTGGATTTGAGAGAAAAAGTTGTCTTCTCTCTTTTTCAAAATCATTTAATTCTTCGGTAGACTGTTGTTTGTTAAACCAATGAAATACCCCACTAGTTAAAACATCACGACCGTCTCGAGCTAAGTATAGTATTTTTGATTTAGGAAAATGTTTATTTATTTCATTGATAACCACATCTGCGGTATTCACATATGGAGTAATCTTGTCGACTACGATCTTTTTACCCAAAAGCTCCTTTTCCTCTTTCACTAAAGTACTAAGTACCGCTTTTGTTATCGCATCTTTCTTATTCCTCGGAATACCATGATGTAATAATAAACTTTGGATGTATCTATCTAAGGTAACTCTTAATCTAGGATTAGCATTTCCAGTATCCAAAACAAAATCTGCATAATTGCCAAAGGCTCTTCGTTCTACGCAAGACACCTCAGAATGTGCATTAAGCATTTTGCTCATCCACGTCGTACCCGATCTAGGGGCTGCGATGATAAAATTTGATGTTGTTTTATTTCTATGAAAAATTCCCATAAATTAATTCAAGAGTTTTCTTTTTATTCGTTGTAAAATGCTAGGTTTCTTTAGTTCTGGAACCTCTAAAGCATCAGGGTTTACTCTTTTCAAATATGCTTCTCTTTTAATTTTAAAACTATTTTTTTCAGGAAACATAGGCCTTACTGTATTCTTACTCTTGCGACACAATACCCCCATAGCAGGTGTTAATGCCGGTAAATCACCAATAAAAAAATCTATAATCTCGAAACCACAAGTTTCTAACAAAAGATTTAAGGTGTCAGGCTCTAAAGATAAAACATGACCTAAATGCACAGCTCCAATTCCTTTTACTTTATCATCTAAAATATTAGGAACCTCAACATATAACACACTTTCGTAATGCATAAAAGTCTTAATACCATTAAGAAATTCTTTAGGCGATAAAATATGCTCTAACACATGCGTGGTAGTTAATACATCAAATTTCCTTGCAGGATTTTGCGCTAAGAATTCTTGATAAGTCCCAACGAACACTTCCCCTTTTAAATGCTCTTTAGCATAATTCCCAAAACTTTTACTTGGTTCTAAACCAGTAGTACTAATTTCTGAATAATTTTGTTCAACTAATTTCAGCAATGTCCCTTCTGCACACCCTATATCTATAATACTATTAGTATTTTCAAAATAGGGTTTTAGTACATCCATCACAAAACTTGCGCGGGGAATGAACGGTCCATTATTTATATATTCTTCTGTAGGGACATCTATACTTTCATAAAACTCTCGATAATTCTCTTCATAGAAACGAGACATCTCCTTCTCAGTAGGCCTAGGGTTCACATGAATTAAAGCACATTTTTCACATATTACTGTTTGTATGCCCATACTATATCTGTCCTTGTTCAATAAGACAGTGTTTTTTGTAGTATCGCAAACAGGGCAAGGGAGAGATTCTTTTTTTAATGAATCATAATATTTGTGAGGATTATCTATCATTCACTAATTTTTTTGGGTTTAAAAAAAATATCTCAAAAAAAGTTATTGGTAAAAACAAATTAAACCTTTCTTTCTGTTAAAAATTTAGGGTAATCTTTTAGTTACTTGAACAGCAAGTTGATTCCCTGACTTAAATCTTTTTGTTCTTTGATAGGTGTATCCCAGATACTTAAATTCAATATTATTATCCTTTAAGAACTCACCCCAAGCCTTGAATTCTCCATTCTTCCAATCTGGATAATTAAAAAACTCATCAAAGACAATTACAGTTCCGACAACTATTCTATCATGTAGAAAATCAAAAATTGTCTTGCAGGAAGAATACAAGTCTGAATCAATATGGAGTAAACTAATATTATCTTTTTGTTCGTTTACAAAGTTTGGTAATGTTTCATCAAAATAACCTTTTACAAGCTCTACATTATCAGGTACAGACGGCAAAGCACCGCCCACATCAGAAAAACCTCCAACATTATTAAAAATCCAAGCCTCGTTTAGACCTTCAAATGAATCAAAACCAAATATTTTAGCATCGTCATTTATCTTTTTCGCAATAAAATTAATCGTACTACCTCGATAAACTCCAAATTCCAGTATCAAGCCTTTTTGATCCTCCATATTCTTTATTGATTCGTCCAAGAGCGCATATCTATCAGAAAAAATTAAATTTACTGGCACATTGTCTTGAATCCACTCACAAGTTTCTCTTAACGCCAATTCTTGTAAACCGTACTTAATATCATGTTTCTTCTCTTCTTGGATTTCAGTTATAACTTCTTTAACCCATATTTTGAATACTCTTTTAATTTTCTGCACTAAGCCCATTACATTTATGTGTTATTTATTTCTCAATTTGAATTCATCAATTCTAAAATTCATAACCAAATTGCTCTATTTCTTCTCTATAGTTTTTTGTAACAAATTCGAATGACTCCTCATTATAATACTCTTTGTAAGAATTTCTTGCAGTTTTATTTAAATGATTAAAACTATAATCTTTTAAACCTATCTTATTAGAAATCAGGGCGAAATCCGATTCCAAATTTTCAAACTTCCCAATAAAATCTGCGAATTGTATGCAATGGTATGGACTTGTCTGAGGTATGGTATGGTGCCTTAAGACATTATAAATCGTATCTCTTTTATGATGATCTATTGATTCATCTGTAGCAATTTTTAAAAAGTCCATTAAGCTAATTCCATTCAAGGCGTCTTTATCTTTATGTCCCCATTTTGTATCAATCATTCCACCAGAGAACATTTTCCAAGCTGAAATCATTCTATCGTATGGATTTCTTACAAACGCAAATGAAAATTTATCTTCCCAACCTTCTGGTACTGTGTTAAAATACGGTCCTTCAACTTCATTTTTAAAAACACCCCTCCTAATACTCGTTCCAGCAGTTTTAGGGATATGAATAAATACACAATTATAACCCTCAATCGTAAACGCTCCCATATATTTTTTTAATTATTAGCAATCCAATTAGTGTTTAAAGTTACCGGAATATAACTCTCGTGCAGACTATCCAAACTCACGCTGTTTATTGACGCAAACCCTTCGTAAACCAATAATCTTTTTCCAATTCTATTATCCTTTAGCAATTCTAATACTATAAGAGTTATATTATATTCCCCAGAATTAAAAATATTCTCAATATTAACTTGGATGTCATTAATATCATTAGTATTAGTTATTACAAAATCATCTTCCAACGAATTCAGCTCCACTAAACCCTTAAACTCGGCATCATAAACCACCATTCGTATAAAGAAATTCTTTACTGACTTATCAACGTTTAATCGCATTCTTATTGCAAATGTACTTCCGCGAGATACTCTAACTTGACTCTCTTTTAAAACTTTTTGATTATAGATTAATTCTTTCTCTATAAGTTTTGTTTCGCCAAAACAAATAATATTTTCCTTTTTATCAATCCGGCTATCACAAAAATATGAATTAATTACAGCGGAAATATTGTTTGAATGTTCTTTTACTACCCCTCTATTGAGTAATAAGCTAGAAGTACATAACTTGGAAATCTGTGGCATTGAGTGTGAAACAAATAGAATAGCTGTGCGCGGCAAAATAGCAGCAATAGTGTTATAACATTTAACTTTAAAAGCCAAATCACCCACTGCCAAAACCTCATCAATAATTAATATATCCGGTTCCATTTGTGCAGCCACGGCAAAACCCAAACGCACTTTCATCCCACTACTATAATTCTGTACTGGCATATCAATAAACTCTCGTATTTCTGAAAAATCTATAATTTCTTCGACCTTACTATCAATCTCTCTTTTTGTGAACCCCAGGACTGCTCCATTGTTATAGATGTTTTCACGCCCTGTTAGAATAGGATTAAACCCTGCTCCAAGCTCAATTAAAGCACCTACTCTCCCTTTCATGGTAATCTTACCTTCATCTGGATTTATCAATCCATTAAGCATTTTAAGCAAAGTAGATTTTCCTGCTCCGTTATGCCCTATAAGGCCTAAACATTCCCCTCGGCGTAACTCAAAATTAACATCACGTACCGCCCAGAACTCTTTAGGTCGTAAAACATTCTCTTTTTTATTGCTCCCTATGTTCCCAAATATATCCTTAACCCCATACCATAGACTCGTCTTTAAGTCTTTACAAAACTTTTTTGACAGCCCTTCTACTTTCACTAACACTTCGTTCTCCATGGCTATGCGCTTAAACGTTCTACAATGATGGGTATAGACACTCTATAAAAAACCAATCCTAACATAAATAATGGGATACAAACCGCAAGTACAATCAAAAAATAAGGTAACATGGTAAACTCTGCTCCTACAATAGTATCACGCGCCGTTGTTATGATTGGTGTGATAGGGTTCCACATCATTACATTTCTAAAAAACCCTATTTCTTTAGGCACTGCATATACTACGGGTGCAGCATACATGACAAAGCGTAGACCAAGTGAAATGATTCGCGCCACATCACTATACAACATCCCGATAGGTGTAATAAAAAGCCCACAAACGGTCCCAAAAAAAACACCACCTACTAAGATAAACGGAAAATAAAGTAAAGACCACTGATAGGATACTCCAAAAAATAGCAAGAAGGCTAAGAGCAATACTATTTTTATAATGCTATTAAACAACAATTTCAAGACTCCGCTTACTAGCAACGCCTCTTTTGGAAAGTTGATTTTACTTAAAATACCTCTTGCGCCATTAGTAGTAGTTATAGGAGAGTTAATAGACTCTACAATAATAGACCAAATGATGGTACCCGTAAACACAAAAACAGGATAAGGCATTCCTGTATCAGAGATAGCTACGGTTCCAGATTTGTTTAAAAATATCCAAACCAGCCCTATTGCTAAAGGCGTAATAAACGCCCAGAGGATTCCTAAATAGCTCTGTCTGTATTGTGCTTTTATATCTCTTGTAGCTAGTTGCTTTGCCAAGAAAAAAGAAGATCCCATATCACTTAAACTCTCTTTTAGAAGCTTAAATAGATTATGGTTATTCTCTCTTTGGTATACTTTGATTGGTAAGGACATACTATGGTTTGGGCAGGTGTCTTTGTTACTACTAAAATACTGCAATTAAACAATCTATTCTATTCCTAAACCTTAAGTTATTCAGAGGTTATTAAAAGTGGCGATATCTTCCTAAAAGCTTGCTAAAAACAACGTAGTACTGTTTGTATAAAGATGTGAAACATAGTAAAGAATACTCTTTAAAAAAAACAAATAGCGTAGCCAAAGTAAGTTAGAAATAGCACACTTTCTTAGGCGCTTATGCTTTATAAAATGTTAGTATTTCCGTTCTGTTCTTAATACAGTTTGCCTTCTACACACCCTGGAGTATACACCAAAACCAATGCAATGGCTTTAGGCTTGCACTCGGCTACGAAAGCTATAAGAAGTCTTGCAGTGCAGGGTTTATCTTTATGCAATAGGAAGAAATATCGCAAAATCTATCGAGTTAAAAAGCATAGGATACTTTATTTAAAATACTCCCAAGTTACCTTCAATCCTTCTGCTACAGAAAATTGTGGATCATATCCTATTAATTTTTTAGCCTTCTCAATATTTGCTAAAGAATCTCGTACATCCCCTCTTCTAGGAGGTCCATACAATGCCTGTAACTCAATTCCTGAAACCTCTTTTAGATCGCTCCATAAGGTATTAAGGCTAATACGATTTCCGTAGGCAATATTTACTACTTCATTATTTGCTTCATCACCAGATAGCATACCACGCACATTCGCCTGCACAGCATTCTCTACATAGGTAAAATCACGCGTTTGCTCCCCATCCCCATGCATGGTTGGTGCTTTTTCATCTAGCAGCGATTGCATAAACAATGGGATTACCGCAGCATACGCCCCTGTCGGGCTTTGCTTAGGCCCAAAAACGTTAAAATAACGCAGGCCTACTGTTTTTGTTCCGTAGGTTTTATAGAAGACATCTGCGTATAGTTCATTTACTAATTTTGTAACCGCATACGGTGATAAAGGTTTCCCTATCACATCCTCTACTTTGGGTAGCGATGGACTGTCACCATAGGTAGAACTAGAGGCAGCATACACCATTTTCTTCACAGTGTCGCTTTCATTTTGTGCTACTAGCATATTTAAAAACCCGCCTACGTTTACATCGTTAGAAAGCACGGGATCATTAATCGATCGCGGTACAGAGCCTAGAGCAGCTTGATGACTCACGTAATCTATGGACACCATAGCACGTTTACAATCTTCTATATTCCGTATATCACCCTCCATAAACTCGAAGGCAGGATGTTCCATATATTCATAAAGGCTATCCATAGATCCTGTGGCAAGATTATCGAGTACCCGTACTTTTTTAGCTCCGTATTTTAATAAATAGCCTACGATGTTAGACCCAATAAATCCTGCACCTCCTGTAACCAGAAAGCTAAGTTTATTTAATCCTGTAGTATGATAAGTGTGTTCAAACATTATAGCGTTCCGTCTGTTTTATTAGTTGGGAAAAATGATTTTACATCAAAAACAACTGCAGGGTTGCTGGTGTGTTTGTCTAGATCAAAATTCTTAAATTTATCGTGAGATACCGTCAATACCACCGCGTCATAATTTGTTTTTAAAGAAGCTTCGTCACAAAGTTCAATATCAAACTCGTGTTTTACCTCTGCGGCATTTGCCCATGGGTCATAAACGTCAATATTGAGGTTGTATTTTTTAAACTCGCTATAAACATCGATCACTTTACTGTTGCGTATATCTGGACAGTTTTCTTTAAAGGTAACTCCTAGCAATAGGATGTTGCTGTTTTTAACCTTAGCATCTTTCTGGATCATTAACTTAATCGTTTCTTGCGCGACATATGCACCCATTCCATCATTCATACGCCTTCCTGCAAGTATAATCTCTGGATTATACCCTTGTTCTATCGCTTTTTGTGCTAGATAATAAGGATCAACCCCAATACAATGACCGCCAACTAACCCCGGAGTAAATTTTATAAAATTCCACTTAGTCGCCGCAGCTTCTAGTACATCGTTTGTATTGATATCGAGTAATCTAAATATTTTTGAAAGTTCGTTTACAAAAGCAATATTAATATCACGTTGCGAGTTTTCGATCACTTTTGCTGCTTCTGCCACTTTAATAGATGGGGCAAGATGTGTTCCAGCCGCAATAATAGACGCATACAAATCGTCCACATAGATTGCAGCTTCTTTTGTAGAACCAGAAGTCACTTTCAGTATTTTAGTCACCGTATGCTCCTTATCTCCTGGATTAATTCTTTCTGGTGAGTAGCCTGCATAAAAATCTTTATTAAAAGTTAGCCCAGACACTTTTTCTAATATAGGCACACAGATATCTTCTGTAACCCCAGGATAGACAGTAGATTCATAAATAACTACATCATCCTTTTTCAATAAACCACCGATCGTTTCACTTGCCTTTTCTAAAGGTATGAGCACAGGTTGGTTATATTTATTCGTTGGCGTAGGTACGGTGACAATATATACAGTAGCCTCTTCCATTGCACTCGCGTCATCTGTAATTAGCATCCCTTTATCTTCGGAAATATGAAGGGCCGAAGCGAGTTCGTCATTAGACACCTCTAGCGTAAAATCTTTACCGGCGTTTAAATCTTCAATCCGTTTTTTATTAATATCAAAACCAATTACCTTATACTTCTCGGCAAAAGCTACCGCTAGTGGAAGTCCTACATACCCTAGGCCAATAATTGCAATTGTTGGATTTTTCTTCATAATATATATATATATCCTATAACAGACATTTATTTAATTTAATTTGTTTTTTTTCTTTTCCCTAAAACGTTTCAATATCCCGCTTGGCTTCTCCTCATTCTCATGATATCCAGCCCCATAAGAGCCATAATCATAGCCATAACCGTAACCATAGCCATAGGTTCCTTTTACATCATAGAAGTTTAGAACGAAGCTCACATTTTCTATTTCCCCTTTCTTATATTTTTGGTTAATAACACTTAGCATCCCCTTTTTAGTATAATTTTGACGAATCAAATACACCGTAGCATCAGCATATCGGGCAAGCTCCAGTGCATCAGAAACAAGCCCTAATGGGGGAGAATCTAAAATAATGTAATCGTATTTTTCTTTAAGTTCCGCCATAAAACGCTCCATTCCATCACCCATTAATAACTCTGATGGATTAGGCGGTATAGGACCGGAAGTAATAACGTCTAACGATGGGATTTCCGTGCCTTGGGTTATCTCTTCTAGGGTGGCATCGTTTATCAAATAGTTGACCACTCCTTTTGAATTTTTTATTGCAAAATCTCCAAAAATCTTTGGCTTTCTTAAATCAAGCCCCACCAAAACTGTTTTCTTGCCACTCAAAGCAAAGACAGAAGCGATATTTATGGAAGTAAATGTTTTTCCCTCTCCACTGACAGAAGACGTAAGTAAAACAGTCTTAGCTCCAGTGACACCCTGTTTCTTATACATAAACTGCAAACTAGAACGTATAGCTCTAAAAGATTCTGAAATGGCAGACTTCGGTCTTCTTAGTACCACAAGCCCGTTTTCAAGACTGCTTTTACCTATTACACCCAAGATAGGAATTCTTGATTGTCGTTCAATATCTTTTGTGCTCGTAATCTTATTATCAAAAAACGCCAAGATTAGTACGAATACAAATGGAATTAAAAGCCCAAAAAACAAAGCCAACATATAATTGAGCTTTGTGTCTGGCCCTATCTGGTTCCCGCCCGTATCCTTAGCAGAATCGATCACTAGCACATCACTCACATTTGCTGCTTTCACCAAGCGCGCCTCACTTTGTTTTGCTAAAAAGATATTATAAGAACCTTGACTTAGGTTATAACGGCGTTCTATTTTTAATAAATCTTGCTGTTCTTTAGGCAGTCTTCTAATTTCAGACTCATACGTTCTTATGTCAATGAGAATTTCTTTTATTTCTGAATTAAGAAGACTCTTAGATGATCTAATGTTTTCAAATAAGATTTGCTTTACAGCATTGATCTGTCTATCTATATCTGCAAAGACAGGAGCACTTTCTTTAAACGTATATGACAGTTTTTGACGCTCTTCTGCCAGACTCACAATTCTGCCTACGCCAGAGACGATGCTTGCTTCAGAAATTCCTGCTACAGAAGGTGCTGGCACCTCGCTGTAATCATTTCGACCCTCTAAATAGCGCTCTAAGACATCAAAATAACTTAGCTGCTGATCAATATTTGCTTTACTATTTTCTAAGCTCGATAATTTTGAATTCGCTTCAGACCCTTCTTTATCTAGATCAAAAATAGCATTGCGATTTTTATAATTATTTAATTCAGATTCTACACCTTTTAACTCTATGGCTTTAGTACTTAAACTACTGTCAATAAATTGTATTGTTTTTGTGGCAAAGAGGTTTTTCCTTTCTAATACAACATCGCTCAGTACTTTTACAGATGAATTAAGATAGGTTACTAATTTGTTTTTATTAGTACCGTTCATTCGCAATCGTAATACGGAAGAACCCGGAGAATCTGGCGACACATTTACACCAAGATATTGTTTAACGGCATTATCAAATTCTGATAAACTCACATAATAAGGAATCCCAACTCGCACAGCATTATCTGGTGTGCCGTAAATAACTCCTTTTAAAAAGGGTAAATCTATAGGTGCCCCTATCGTGTATTCTTGAGTAAAAGCTTCACCTGGAGCTGGCACTGCAGTGAAACCTTTAGAAGTATAGTTTTGCATCTTCATATTTCCACCAGAAAAAGGAGCAGCTAATACAAACGTTTCTTGATCTTTAAAAGTGATTGTAAACGTATTATTCACCATCTGCGGCACCGCTTTCGCAGCCTCAAAAACAAAAGGGACCTTCCCAAAAGCGTCCTCTCGCTGGTAATCACCATCCATACTATAATTAATATAAAACTGCAGTCTTTCAACTACCTTCTCATTATGTGAGCGCGATTTTAATGTAATAATAGCAGTATTTACCTTATCTGTAGTACCGCCCCAATTAAAAGTCAAACTGGTATTTGCGGTAAAAAAAGGGTTTTGATCATCTTTAATAGAGATCATATTACTCATCGTATATACAGGCAACTTGCGTACATTTATGTAATGAGCTATCGCCAAGGCAATACCTAAAACCACCAAAAACAAAGGCCAAAAGCGAAGTAGCTTAAATAAGAAAGCTTTTACATCAAAAACGGCATTGGTATCTTTTAGATCAAACTGTTCTCCCATCATTAACGCGTTAAAAGTAAAATTGTGGTTACTAAGGCAGTGGCAACACTAATAATAGTAGTTAAAGATTGTAAACCCGTTGTACCAGATCCCAAAGATTTTTGAGGTAATGGATTGATCAAAATCAAATCATTAGGTTGTACATAATAATAGGGCGAGTTCATGGCTTCTATCGTAGTCAAATCTATATGATGCACTTTTTGTCCCAATGGATATTGTCTTATTATCACCACATCTCTTCTATCACCGGTAATTGAAATATCACCGCTGTTAGCAATGGCTTCCATTATGGTGAGTTGATTTCTAGGAATAATTTTTGAACCAGGACTTCCTATTTCTCCATTAATGGTATATCTAATTCCGGCTAACTTCACAGTCACAAATAACCCTGAAGTCTCGTTTAAATACTCTCTTAACAAAGCTTCTTCTAGCTTTATTCTCACTTCTTCAACTGTTAAACCAATGACTTTTAGATTGCCAAGTGTCGGTATTCTAATATTTCCGTGGATATCTACCACAAAACCATCATTATAAAGCTTTTCTTCTCCGGTGGCGTTTAATACACCATCGCTTACTGGATTAAAAATACCCACCTTACCTTGGTCTGTCGCCTTTATGCGGATACTCAATAAATCGTGTGTCTGTAGCCTGTATTGCTCGTTTACTTTACGAATAGGAATCAAGTTACCCGAGGATGCTCCCTCTAGTTCCTGAAGATAGGTAAGTTGTTTTGTAGAAATGCACGAGGTGGCGCTGACCACTAAAACTAGCACAATGACTAGGAATCTAAATCTCATAGACTGCGTTGGAGGGGTTGTTCTTCACAAATATAAGGCTTGCCACTTAATAATAAAATAAAAACAAGCTCCAAGTGAGTAAAATCAACTTATTTTGCAAAAAATTGAATCTGTGAATTTCCTTTCTGTAGAAAACATAGCCAAATCATATGGCGAACGCATCCTTTTTAACGGGATCTCCTTTGGTATTAATGAAGGTCAAAAAATAGGCTTTGTAGCAAAAAATGGTACGGGTAAAACCTCGCTTTTAAACATCCTTTCTGGCGCAGACAGCCCAGATGAGGGTAATGTAGTGTTTAGGAAAAACCTGACTGTTGCTTTCTTATCGCAAGAACCTAACTTGAATCCTGCATTAACAATAGAGCAAACGATACTTGATGCAGACAACCCCATCCTAGGAGTTATTGCGCGCTACGAGAAGGCCATATTGCATCCAGATGACACTGATGCTTACCAAGCAGCTTTTGACGCGATGGACGCCAATAATGCGTGGGATTTTGAAACAAAATACAAACAAATTCTATCGAAGCTAAAATTAGATGATCTATCTCAAAAAATCTCCAATTTAAGTGGAGGTCAGAAAAAACGGATCGCTTTAGCAAATGCTTTATTAACAAAGCCAGATTTACTGGTAATGGATGAACCAACCAACCATCTTGATCTGGAGATGATAGAATGGTTAGAAGAGTTATTTGCAAAAGAAAACTTCACCCTCTTTATGGTGACGCACGATCGGTATTTCTTAGAACGTGTCTGTAATGAGATTGTAGAGCTAGATGAAGGAAAACTCTACAGCTACAAAGGAAACTACAGCTATTACTTAGAAAAAAGAGAATCTCGAATAGAGGCAGAAACTACAGAAACTGGCAAGGCAAAGCAGCTGTACAAAAAAGAATTAGACTGGATGCGCCGTCAGCCTAAAGCACGTACTACTAAAAGTAAATCACGAATTGATGATTTTGGGGAGATCAAGGCCAGAGCGCATCAACGTCGCAATGACAACACTATGGAACTAGAACTCAATATGGAGCGTCTAGGAACCAAGGTTGTTGAGCTACATAAGATTTCAAAATCTTTTGGAGATATTGAATTATTCACGCAGTTTGAATACAACTTTATAAAAGGGGAGCGTGTAGGTATCATTGGTAAAAATGGCACAGGGAAATCTACTTTCTTGAATATAATGACCGGTAAATTGCAACCAGACGGTGGTAAAGTAGTGATTGGTGATACGGTGAAATTTGGATATTATACTCAAAAAGGTATCGAAATCAAACAAGGTCAAAAAGTAATTGATGTGGTACGAGAGTACGGTGATTTTATCCCCTTAAAAAAAGGCAGGATGATCTCTGCAAGTCAATTACTTGAACGGTTTATGTTTGAAGGAAAAAAGCAATATGATTTTGTAGATAAGCTAAGTGGTGGAGAACGCAAGAGACTTTACTTATGCACAGTGTTGATTCAAAATCCTAATTTCTTGATCCTGGATGAACCTACTAATGACCTAGACATTGTAACTTTAAATGTGTTAGAAAGCTTCTTGTTAGATTTCCCTGGCTGCTTGATTGTGGTGTCTCACGACCGTTATTTTATGGACAAGATCGTAGATCACTTATTTGTCTTTAAAGGCCAAGGTGAGATTCAAGACTTTCCAGGCAACTACAGCGACTTCAGAACCTATGAGGACAGTCAACCCTCAGAAAAAGCCTTAGAAGCACCTTCAGAGAACAAGAAAAACTGGAAGAATCAAGGGGAAAAAGCAAAACTCTCCTACAAGGACCAAAAAGAATACAATCGCTTAGAAAAAGACATCCCAAAACTAGAACGTGAAAAAGAAGCACTCCAGGCCAAATTTGCTACAGAAAATTGGGTGGGCGATGAGATTAATAAGCAGTCTATAAAGCTCCAAGAAATAATAGATAAGCTGGAAGACAAAGAAATGCGCTGGTTTGAGTTGTCTGAGAAGATTGAAGCGTAGGTAATTCTTTTACTTCGGAAATATGCTAGCATTTAATACCAGCCTATTACAAGAACTCTCAAAATTCCGTATATTTACTATACATAAACACGCAACGCATGGCTACAAAGAAGATCGCAGTATTCCCAGGCTCATTCGACCCTATTACCTTAGGGCACGTAGACATCATAAAAAGAGCATTGCCGCTATTTGATGAGATCATTGTAGCCATAGGTACAAATGCATCAAAAAAAAGTATGTGGACCTTAGAAGAAAGAAAGGAAAAGCTTTCTAAGGCTTTTAGTGACCAAGCAAAAGTTTCGGTTGCTGACTACTCGGGGCTAACCGCTAATTTCTGCAAGAAGAGCAAAGCACAATACATTTTAAGAGGACTTCGCAATACTACAGACTTTGCGTACGAGCAAACTATTGCTCAAGCCAATGAGAAAGTAAATGGCGTAGATAGCGTATTCTTAATTTGCAGTCCAGAATTTTCTCATATTTCTTCCTCCATCGTAAGAGACATTGCGCGTCACGATGGGGATTACTCCTCACTAACTCCTTAAAGACTTACTATTTGACCATAAGAAAGCTCCTCCAGCTTCCTGAAAGATGTTTTAATAAGCTTCTAAAACAGACTATAAAATAACGTATTCATAGAACTGTAGTCCAGAATTTCGCCATATTGCTTACTCCATCGTCAGAGACATTGCGCGTCACGAAGGGGATTACTCCTCACTCATTCCTTAAGAACCTACTATTTTCCCATAAAAAAACTCCCCCAGTTTCCTGAAGGAGTTTTTAATAAGCTTGTAAAACAGACTATAAAGCCGTAATATGACTAGCCATGTTTGATTTAAGATTAGCTGCCTTATTCGAATGAATAATATTTTTCTTAGCTAACTTATCAATCACACCGTATACAGAAGAAAGCATTTTTTCAGCTTCTTTCTTGTCCGTTAGATCTTGAAAACGCTTCATCATGTTACGCGCAGTTTTATGCTGGTAACGGTTACGAAGTCTTTTCGTTTCACTGTTTCTAATTCTCTTTAATGCTGACTTATGATTTGCCATTCTATTTTTGTTTTACTTTTGTAGTCCGTAGGGGAATCGAACCCCTGTTACATGGATGAAAACCATGCGTCCTAACCCCTAGACGAACGGACCATTTGTTTATTTGCGGTGGCAAAGATACAACTTATCTTCAATGATGCAAATGCTAGTTAAAGTTTTTTTGTTTTTTTTAATAAGCCTTCGCAAAAAGCACACGCCTCACACTCGGATTCCCAGTAACCATACACCTTCCCGAAGCATTGTTGTCATCAAGAGGAATACATCTTATGGTCGCTTTTGTTTCTTTTTTAATCTTCTCCTCTGTTTCACTAGTACCATCCCAATGCGCCGAAAAGAAACCACCTTTCTCCTCTAAAAGCTTTTTAAATTCTTCATAGGTCTCAACCTCAGTCGTGTGTGTCGTTCTATGATCGATTGCCTTGGCAAATAAGTTGTTTTGAATCTCGTCCATCAAACCAACTACACGATCGATGATCACCTCTTTAGACATCACTTCTTTTGTTAAAGTATCTCTTCTTGCTACTTCAAAAGTTCCATTTTCTAAATCTTTAGGACCAATTGCAACTCGTACAGGAACGCCTTTTAGTTCGTACTCATTAAATTTCCAACCCGGCTTGTACGTGTCTCTATTATCAAATTTTACCCGTATTCCTTTAGATCGCAATTCAGCCATCAATTTATTTGCCACCTCACTTACTGCATCAAACTGCTCGTCGTTTCTATATATAGGGACAATTACTACTTGATATGGCGCTAGCTTAGGAGGCAACACCAATCCTTTATCATCACTATGTGTCATCACAAGCGCTCCCATCAATCGTGTAGACACTCCCCAAGATGTTGCCCAGACGTATTCTTGTTTTCCTTCTTTAGTCGCAAACTTTACATCAAAAGCTTTCGCAAAATTCTGACCTAAAAAATGAGATGTACCCGCCTGTAAGGCTTTTCCATCTTGCATCAATGCTTCTATACAATATGTCTCTAAAGCTCCTGCAAATCGCTCGCTTTCGGTCTTTATACCCTTCACAACTGGTACAGCCATATAATCTTCAACAAATTCTGCATACACGTTCATCATTTGCTCTGCCTCTGCTACTGCTTCATTTTTAGTAGCGTGTGCAGTATGGCCTTCTTGCCATAAAAACTCTGCGGTACGCAAAAATAAACGCGTTCGCATTTCCCATCGCACCACATTTGCCCATTGATTAATCAACAATGGTAAATCACGGTACGACTGCACCCATTTTCTGTATGTGTCCCAAATAATAGTTTCACTAGTTGGACGAACGATAAGTTCTTCTTCGAGTTTTGCATCTTCGTCAACCACAATGCTCCCATCCTCCGCAGTTTTTAATCTGTAATGAGTAACTACAGCACATTCTTTTGCAAAACCATCCACATGACTCGCTTCCTTGCTGAAATATGACTTCGGAATAAAGAGTGGAAAATACGCGTTTTGGTGACCCGTTTCCTTAAACATTTTATCCAGCTGCGCCTGCATTGCTTCCCAGATAGCATATCCATATGGCTTAATTACCATACAGCCTCTCACCCCAGAATTTTCAGCGAGATCTGCCTTGATAACCAGCTCGTTGTACCATTTTGAATAATCTTCTTCTCTTGTCGTTAAATTCTTACCCATAGTCAGTATATTGGCACAAATGTTGTGATTAAGTTAAATGTACATAGTTCTCGGCAAAACTACCTATTTTTATACTGCCGAACAATTAAATAAACAAAGTTATGAAACCATTATACTCGCTCTTACAGAACAATTTAAAAGGCCTCGCAGCGCTCTTAACTATTTTACTTTTAGCTTCTTGTGGAACCTACAACAACACTACAAGAATGGAAGATGGCATTTACGGCAGCGATACTTCAACAGAAGAAGAAGAGGTAGTCGTTTCTGAAAATAAAAACAGTTACTACCAACAATATTTTAAAACAAAGGCTCAAAATATTGAAGCACTCGCGAAAGAAGAAGAAGAAGAAGACGTTGTTTTTACAGATGTAGAAGCATACTCTTCCTATGAAACATTAGATGAGGACGGATATGTGGTTTCGCAAGAGTATGACGAAGGCTATGGAGCTTGGGGAGAGAACGATACAGAAGCTACTATAAATGTATATAACAACGGCTGGGGAAATTATAACTATTGGAATTACGGATATTATAATTACTGGGGCTACAACAATTACTTCTTTAGACCAGGCTGGGCTATAGGTTTTGGATATGGCGTATGGAGTCCTTTTTATGGTGGTTATTATGGTTATGGCTACAATCCATTCTGGGGCTACGGTGGTTATTATGGGAATCCATATTGCTACAACAACCCATATGGCAATGGAGGTTTCGGTAATGGGTATGCGTACCAAGGCGTAAGAGATAATTATAGTGGGCGTTCTAACTATGATTATGCTTCAAGAAGGAATACAGGAAATTTAGGCAGAACTCAAGGGCGTTCAAATAATAGAAATACGCTGTCTAACAGACGTGACAACGCGACGCGTAACTCAAGGTCAACAAGAATGTCAACAGAGCGACCAAATAGCACTAGAACGAGACTGAACACGTCAAGAATGAAACCCTCCAGCACGCGTCCTTCAAGCACTAGACCAAGCACTTCAAAACCTTCTGTAAGATCTAAGCCTTCAAGCACAAGACCAACGACGCGACCTTCACGCCCAAGCAGCAGCTCTAAAAGTGGCGGAGTCTCAAGATCGAGTAGCAGCAGTAGAAGCTCTTCTGGAAGATCTGGCGGCACTTCAAAACGAGGTGGCGGACAATAATAATTAAGCAAGATAATATGAAAAAGAATATATTAATACTCACGACACTTCTAGTCGTGGGTTTATCTAATGCCCAAAACGTACAAGATGTAGTAAGATCAAGCACCGATGAACCTATTGGCACTGCGAGATATCTCGCTATGAGCGGTGCCTTCACAGCTCTTGGCGGTGATTTAACTTCTGTAGGAATCAATCCGGCAAGTAGCGCCGTTTTTTTATCTGGCAGTGGCTCGGTTACGCTAGGCATTTTAGATAAATCAAATGATACTTTCTACGGAAATACGCTAGCTCGAGGCATTGAAACAGACGCCGCACTTAATCAAGCAGGTGGTGTTTTTGTTTTTAATCACCAAGACGAAAACTCACCTTGGAAAAAATTTACTATTGGCCTCAATTTTGACAATACAAATAATTATGACAATTTTCTAACAGCTAATGGATTAAGCAACACATCTATTTCAAACTTTTTCTTAAACGCAGCACAAGGAATTCCGCTCGAATTATTGCAGCTACAGGGCGTTGAGACCATTACAGAATTATATTCGTTCTTAGGAGAAACTGAAGGTGTTGCTGCCCAAAATGCATTTCTAGGGTTTCAAGGGTTTTTAATTGACCCAGTTGAGGATGTCCCTTCTAACACCTCTTATCTCAATGCGGTAAATGGAAGTAGTTTTGATCAAGAGTATACACAACAAACTTCTGGCTATAGCGGCAAGTATACCCTAAATATAGGAGCGCAATATACAGAAAATCTATATTTTGGCATCAACCTAAACTCTCATACGATTGAATATCGCGAACGAAAAACGTTTCAAGAAAATAACAATGAGACAAACGCAACTGTAGATTTTGTTTTATTTGAGGAAAATTTAATTTCGCTGGGAAGTGGCTTTTCTGCTCAACTAGGAGCTATCGCCAAAATCAAAAACAATATGAGAATAGGTATTAGCTATGAAACTCCAACTTGGTATGAGATATCTGAAGAAACAACACAATTTCTTGGTACTGTTTCAGATCTTGAAGATCGTGACTTACGACTAGACCCTGGAGTTGTAAATGTTTTTCAAACACATCAATTAAAAACTCCCGGAAAGTTACAAGTGGGAGCTGCTTATGTTTTTGGTAAAAAGGGTCTGATCAGTTTTGACTATGCTGTGAAAGATTATTCAAATATTTCTTTAGAGATTCTTAATAATAAAACACCATTTCAAACGCTTAATTCTGAAATATCAAATAACTTGACCACCGCGGCTACTTATAAGTTAGGGGGAGAATATCGCTATAACAACATGAGATTTAGAGCTGGGACTCGTTTTGAAGAAAGCCCATATAAGGATAAAACGGAACTTGATGACCTTAGTGGTTTTTCATTAGGTTTTGGTTATAACTTCGGAAACTACACTTTCGATATCGGTTATTCTTTTGCAGAGCAATCGAACTCTCAAGTAGTTTATAATGGCCTAGCAAACGATATAGCCACTGAGCGCATAGAGAACAATATCCTGTTCACTGTAGGATTCAATCTCTAACATAAAACTTTGTCACATCATAAAGCCGTCCCCACTTTAAAGCGGGAACGGCTTTTCTTCTTTATAAGAAGACTCATCTCTTTAAAGTAAAGTGACTTCTGAATTCTTTTCTTGTATCGTCTTCGGTATATTCTATTAAGAACCAGTAATCACTTGATGGCATTGCCGCACCATTATAGGTCCCATCCCACCCTAGATCATTTAAAGGACTTAATTGCTTCAAAAGTTTTCCAAACCTATCAAAGATGTAAATATTTGCCGTAAGATCAAAACTCGCAATAGATTCTATGTTCCAAGTATCATTAAAGCCATCTCCGTTAGGTGTCATAAAGCGATCGTAATCAATCACTCCAAACTTAAAGGTTGCTTCTCCACAACCATTCACATCCCTAATAGTAATCATTTGTGAACCTGCTACTACATTCTCAAAGATAGCACTCTCTTGGAATGGGCCATCTCCTATACTGTATTCATAGGTCCCTATTCCTTCGGTGACAACCTCTACCGTATTGCTTCCGGAGAACGCTCCGTCAACTAAGCGTGCGCTAAAGTTGATAGGAGGTGCAGATAAGGTTACTGTAGTCATTGCCGTTGCACTGCACCCTGTTGCAATCTCTGTGGCAGTTACTTGATATACTCCTCCAGCCACGGCTGTAATAGTGTTTCCTATCTCCCCTTCAAGTACAGCTCCATCTAAAGTCCATTCAAAGACATATAAGTTTTCATCGAGATCGATCCCAAAAGTTGGTGGACTTTCCTCTCCTGAGTCTTCTTGTATAGGGTTTCCATTCTCATCTACACACAGTCTAAATGTTTCTGGCAGCTCAAAGAAAGGCAACTGTTCTACATTTAAGATTACAACTACCGTTTCGCTGCATTCAGATAATGCGTTGGTAAGGGTTGCGTAAATCTCTTGTGGGTTAATGATGTTTGTATAACTTGTTTTTGGTGTTATTGGGTCTATACCCTCTAACGCGTTCTCGAGCGTTTCGTAATAAAGCACTCCGTAGATAGTAGGATCTTGAACACCTAGTATTTCATCATCTAATGTTGATAAATCAAAAACTGTAAAACCATCATTAGCTCCTTCTGTATCACAAAGTGTGTATGGCTCTGCAGGCGTAGTTGCTGTTGCCCCATCTCTCGTTTCAAGTTCGAAGAATTGAACACCTCCTATATAACATCCTGTTTCTAGGTTTGTGATTCCTGTGTAAATCAACAACGGCATTCCCGGTATTATTGTCGCAGGATACATATTTGCAGGCGTGATAGGATTGACCATCATCTCTGCATCTAATGCAGTTTCATAATAACTCACCTCGAAGTCCGCAGGATCTTGGTCTGGACCTAATGCTTCATCTTTCTTTAAAGTTAGATCAAATTCTGCAACGCCATCATTGGGCGTTTCACAAACAACTAAACTAGTTAAAACAGCAGTGTCATCTGGTAATGGGTTGACTATTAATTGAACGGCTACAATTTCAAAACAACCCGTATCATTATTAGTAACCAAAACAAAAATGGATGCTGGATTTGTAGGATTGATATACATAGTAGGATCTGGAATCCCATTCATCATATCAAACGCGTCTTCGTAGGTCTCAAAATACTGTACATCCCAAGGAGCGCCTCCTATAATAAGTGCTTCTGCCTCTGTGAGATCAAATATTTCTTCTTCATCGCCTGAGTTAGTGTCATCACAAAGCTCTAGCGTTACATCTGTAATTGGATCTGGGTTGGGTGCTACTCGTAATTCTAAAATGGTAAACCCTACACAACCTGAATTTGTATCTAATACTCGAACAAATATATTTTGAGGATTAATGGCATTCCCCATATCATCCACATTCATATGCTCGTTTGCTGGTGAGATTGGGTCTTCATTTGCTTGCGATCCTTCTGGAGTTAAGAAATACTGGACACTTAATCCTGCAACGCCATTCGCGATAAGATCATCGTAGATCGTGAGGTCAAAGATGGTAATCCCATCATTCTCTTGTCCTAGATCATCACAAACGGTAATAGGATCTAGATCAATAATTTCTGGACCATCAACTACTTGCAACATAAAACTCCCAGTAGCACTACAGAAATTATCTGCATCGTTATTGTCTAATCGATACCAGATAGTCTGTGGATTTGAGGTATTTTCATACATCGTTGGACTTGCAATAATAGGAGCACCATCTAGCGCATCCATTTCTGCTAAATGATACGTCAAGGTAAAGTCATCTGGATCTTGATCTCCGTAAATAGTTATATTCTGCTGGGTTAAATCGAAAATAGAAAAACCATCCATATCTTCATCATCGCAGGCAATTAAATCGTCTAAAGACAAAGGAACAACTGGACTGTCAATCACAATAAGATCAAGATTTACAATCGAATAACACCCATTACCCATGTTTACTGGATTGTACACAGCACGCACAAATATCGTTTGCATAAATTGGATTATATTACTGTAGTCCATTGTAACGTCTAAGGCATTCGTACTATTCTCTGCATCTATCACGGTTTCATGATAGCTTAGAATCACATTAGGCTCATTATTAATAATCTCATCTTCCCTATCTGTCAACGTGAAAAAGGCATACCCGTCGTTATTATCATCACAAACCACTAATGGGTCTGGTGTCGCCGGCGAAGGTGCATTCTCTACTCTTATTTCAAGAGTGAAAGAAGTCTCTATACAACTTGTAGTTAAATCTTCTGCTCTAATAAAAACATCTTGAGGATTACTAATCTGGTTCTCAAAAGCAGTAGGGTCTGCAATAACATTTGCGTTAGCATCTGCATCGATTTGAGTCTCAAAGAAAGTAATCAAAATATTAGTATCTCCTCCTGTAATTTGAGCAATGACCTGAGTCAAATCAAAAGACTCTATACCATCTGGTGGTGTGCTAGTCTCACATAAGATAAGTGGGTCTGGCGCAGTAATTGCTGGCATCAAGTTTACCTGAAGCTCTAAAGTAGTTTGTGAAGAACACCCATTAGTTGTATCTGTTACCACAATGTAAATAATCTGCGGACTCCCAAGTGATGGTTGGTTAGGATACACCATTTCGTTTACAATAGGGTTCGTACCACTATCAGCATTTGGCTGTGTTTCAAAATACTCCACAACATAAGGACCGCCCGTTAAACCCGCTAGTATTTGTGACGCTGCAGAAGTTAAATCAAAAATCTCAATGCCGTCTCCATCATCATCACACAAAAGTATTGGGTCTGGGGCATTAATTACCGGACTGTCTCCTACTATTAACTCAAACGCCACCGTATCATAACAACCCGTAGCTAAATCTGAGATTCTAGCAAAAACAATTTGACTAAAAGGAACAATGTTTAAATAAGGAGAATCTAAAGCATTTGTATTTGCATTTGCCCCCCCTTGTGTTTCGTGATAGGTTACTACTAAGTTTCCAGAAGGGTCACCACAACGTATTTGATCATCTGCATCTGTAAGTGTAAACTCTCCAATTCCATCATTATCTGTATCGCAATACACTAAAGGATCCGGTTCGCAAATGGCTGGTAACGGGACTAAGATAAGTTCCATAATTTCAACACCATAACATCCTGTGATATCATCTTCAATACGCACCCATACGGTCTCGGCACCCATACTCTGATAAGGAAGGGTTAATGGATTTGTCGCATTTTCTGCATCCATCATATTTCCGAAGTACGCAACACTGAGGCCGATTGCTTCGTCAACAATCTGCTCGTTACTTTCATTTAAATCAAAAAACTCGATGCCATCACTTTCAAAATCACATTGTTCAAAAGGAAGTGGAACATCGTACTCAGGTACTACCCCTAGGATAAGGATAAATGACCCTATGGTCTGACAACCCAAATTATTTTCTACAACTACAAAAATTTCATTACTACCACTTGTGTAAGTCGTCGGATTTGGTATTGAGTTCATACCTGTCTCAGCATCTGCAAGGGTGTCGTAATATGTAGTAAATACATCTACTAATCCGTTTTCTATCTCATCATCTTTTAAAGTAAGATCGAAAGTCTCTACAAAATCTTCGTCATTATCACATTGGAAAAAATCTGTAATAGGATCTGCGATCTCTGGAGCGAAATCTACAATCAAATCAAGTTCTACTATATCATAACATCCCGTCACCGAATATTCAAGCCGTGCAAAAATAGTCTGAAAATTTATGTCAGCATTCATATAATTCGCGGGACTAGCAATGGGAAACATAAGATCTATAGCGGTTTGCTCTGATAGAAAATAGGTGACAGAAGTGTTTAATTCGCCATTGGTAATTTCTACATCTTTATTTGTTAGATTAAAAATAGCAAAGCCATCATTAGGAAACAGGTCACAGGCCCTTAAAGGTGTAGGCTGCGTTGCGGTAGGCAATGGTTGAAACGTTACTTCAATTTCATCTTCTACAAAACAAATTCCTCTAAAGGCTTCTACCTTATAAGTCCCAGAATTAAAGACAGTGACAAAGGGACCGGTTTCTCCAAAAATTAGGCTTCCATTAAAAAACCACTCATAGGTAAACTCTGGACCAAAATCATCCCCAATTATTACAATATCATTATCACAGGGAAAAATATCTGGCCCAAGATTAGGCCCTTGTAATGAGAGATCTACTACTATCTCAAACTCATTATTATCCTCATTTGTCTCATCTACTGTGCTATTCCCAATACCATCATCATCCACAACCGCTGTCAAGGTAAACACAACAGGTGTAGATCCTGGCGCAAAATTAAAGGTAACTGAACCCATTTCTGAGCCACCAATTGGAATTTCGGTGGCAGTGACTATTTGTCCAAAGAGCACTCCATCTAGGTAGAATGCAATAGGTGTTCCTGCTGGAAGTACATCTGTGGAATTAACATTAAAAACGGTGTAGGCAATTTCGAGATCGTTGTTATCACAGAGTACCCCAACATTGTCTATGACAATAGTTGCGTCTGGATTTTCAGAATTTACAACCGTGACAATATTATTAATTAAAACTAAATCTTGCGTTGACGTTAAGTCAATTTGAATCTGGGTATCGCCAGACATCAAGATATCTTCTAAGGAGTAAAAATCCAAATCCATGTTCCACAATTCTGAAGAACCAGTAAAACTATTTGTACTGTTAAAGCAATTGTTTGCAGGGTTTAATGGTGGGCTTGAAATAGGAGTTCCCTCGACAACCAAGGTTTCACCCATGGCTGCATTTAAATCTCCTTCCCAAGCTAAGAATCCGATTTTTGAAAGCATATTTGATGCCACTTCAATATTATCAATGGTAATGCTTAAAGTTGTATTTACCTGATTTACACTCACAAGACCGTCGTAGAGGTTTACTTGGTTTTGTGTAAGTGACGTATCTTCATAAATTATAGTAACCGCCCAGCCTGCAAAATTAGTCCTGTTTCCACAATAATCTTGAAGAATAGCATCGGGAATCGTTAAATCAGAAAATGTATAAACACCATTCCCAACAAGTGAAACCAGTGTTGTAATATTTGCATAGCCAGCGAAAAATTCTAAATTTTGACCTCCTGGATCAAAAATAGTACTAAACATTCTTGTTGCTGAAATGCTAGCTCCATTTAAAGTTACATCAAAATCTCCGGGACCAGAACCAGCCCAATATAGATGCGCCGAAACCAAAGTTTCACCTGCCGCTAATGTAAAATTAGCACTACTGGAATCTAGTATTGCGCAAAATGTTTGATCTGCATTATTTTCTGCTTGATTTAATGTATTACCAAAAGCGAGGTAATCATATTGTCCATTAAATTGTTCAAATAAAGTGACCTGTTGGGCAAACAGCACCCCTGTAAAAAGGACACATAAAAGTGTAATTATTTTTTTCATAGCAAACTGAATTAGCAAAATTCAATCTATAAAAATAAGGATTATTTTTATAAATATTTAATTAAAAAAAAACCCTTTTGAAAAATCAAAAGGGTTTTAACTATTAATTTATATTCTTATCTCTTTAAAGTAAAGTGACTTCTGAATTCTTTTCTTGTATCGTCTTCGGTATATTCTATTAAGAACCAGTAATCACTTGATGGCATTGCCGCACCATTATAGGTCCCATCCCACCCTAGATCATTTAAAGGACTTAATTGCTTCAAAAGTTTTCCAAACCTATCAAAGATGTAAATATTTGCCGTAAGATCAAAACTCGCAATAGATTCTATGTTCCAAGTATCATTAAAGCCATCTCCGTTAGGTGTCATAAAGCGATCGTAATCAATCACTCCAAACTTAAAGGTTGCTTCTCCACAACCATTCACATCCCTAATAGTAATCATTTGTGAACCTGCTACTACATTCTCAAAGATAGCACTCTCTTGGAATGGGCCATCTCCTATACTGTATTCATAGGTCCCTATTCCTTCGGTGACAACCTCTACCGTATTGCTTCCGGAGAACGCTCCGTCAACTAAGCGTGCGCTAAAGTTGATAGGAGGTGCAGATAAGGTTACTGTAGTCATTGCCGTTGCACTGCACCCTGTTGCAATCTCTGTGGCAGTTACTTGATATACTCCTCCAGCCACGGCTGTAATAGTGTTTCCTATCTCCCCTTCAAGTACAGCTCCATCTAAAGTCCATTCAAAGACATATAAGTTTTCATCGAGATCGATCCCAAAAGTTGGTGGACTTTCCTCTCCTGAGTCTTCTTGTATAGGGTTTCCATTCTCATCTACACACAGTCTAAATGTTTCTGGCAGCTCAAAGAAAGGCAACTGTTCTACATTTAAGATTACAACTACCGTTTCGCTGCATTCAGATAATGCGTTGGTAAGGGTTGCGTAAATCTCTTGTGGGTTAATGATGTTTGTATAACTTGTTTTTGGTGTTATTGGGTCTATACCCTCTAACGCGTTCTCGAGCGTTTCGTAATAAAGCACTCCGTAGATAGTAGGATCTTGAACACCTAGTATTTCATCATCTAATGTTGATAAATCAAAAACTGTAAAACCATCATTAGCTCCTTCTGTATCACAAAGTGTGTATGGCTCTGCAGGCGTAGTTGCTGTTGCCCCATCTCTCGTTTCAAGTTCGAAGAATTGAACACCTCCTATATAACATCCTGTTTCTAGGTTTGTGATTCCTGTGTAAATCAACAACGGCATTCCCGGTATTATTGTCGCAGGATACATATTTGCAGGCGTGATAGGATTGACCATCATCTCTGCATCTAATGCAGTTTCATAATAACTCACCTCGAAGTCCGCAGGATCTTGGTCTGGACCTAATGCTTCATCTTTCTTTAAAGTTAGATCAAATTCTGCAACGCCATCATTGGGCGTTTCACAAACAACTAAACTAGTTAAAACAGCAGTGTCATCTGGTAATGGGTTGACTATTAATTGAACGGCTACAATTTCAAAACAACCCGTATCATTATTAGTAACCAAAACAAAAATGGATGCTGGATTTGTAGGATTGATATACATAGTAGGATCTGGAATCCCATTCATCATATCAAACGCGTCTTCGTAGGTCTCAAAATACTGTACATCCCAAGGAGCGCCTCCTATAATAAGTGCTTCTGCCTCTGTGAGATCAAATATTTCTTCTTCATCGCCTGAGTTAGTGTCATCACAAAGCTCTAGCGTTACATCTGTAATTGGATCTGGGTTGGGTGCTACTCGTAATTCTAAAATGGTAAACCCTACACAACCTGAATTTGTATCTAATACTCGAACAAATATATTTTGAGGATTAATGGCATTCCCCATATCATCCACATTCATATGCTCGTTTGCTGGTGAGATTGGGTCTTCATTTGCTTGCGATCCTTCTGGAGTTAAGAAATACTGGACACTTAATCCTGCAACGCCATTCGCGATAAGATCATCGTAGATCGTGAGGTCAAAGATGGTAATCCCATCATTCTCTTGTCCTAGATCATCACAAACGGTAATAGGATCTAGATCAATAATTTCTGGACCATCAACTACTTGCAACATAAAACTCCCAGTAGCACTACAGAAATTATCTGCATCGTTATTGTCTAATCGATACCAGATAGTCTGTGGATTTGAGGTATTTTCATACATCGTTGGACTTGCAATAATAGGAGCACCATCTAGCGCATCCATTTCTGCTAAATGATACGTCAAGGTAAAGTCATCTGGATCTTGATCTCCGTAAATAGTTATATTCTGCTGGGTTAAATCGAAAATAGAAAAACCATCCATATCTTCATCATCGCAGGCAATTAAATCGTCTAAAGACAAAGGAACAACTGGACTGTCAATCACAATAAGATCAAGCTCAATAATAGTGAAACAACCATCATCCGTCGCCGTAATGTATTCCACACGTACATACACAGTTTGCATGGTTTGTATTAGGTTTTCATATAATACTGTTTCATCGATAGGAAATGTTGCATTAAACGCATCTATAGGAGTCTCGTAATAGGAAAGCACTACGTTTGGTTCTCCGTCAATAATCTCTACTGCCGCATCTGTTAAATCGAATAATGCAAAACCATCATTATTATCATCACAAACCACTAATGGGTCTGGTGTCGCCGGCGAAGGTGCATTCTCTACTCTTATTTCAAGAGTGAAAGAAGTCTCTATACAACTTGTAGTTAAATCTTCTGCTCTAATAAAAACATCTTGAGGATTACTAATCTGGTTCTCAAAAGCAGTAGGGTCTGCAATAACATTTGCGTTAGCATCTGCATCGATTTGAGTCTCAAAGAAAGTAATCAAAATATTAGTATCTCCTCCTGTAATTTGAGCAATGACCTGAGTCAAATCAAAAGACTCTATACCATCTGGTGGTGTGCTAGTCTCACATAAGATAAGTGGGTCTGGCGCAGTAATTGCTGGCATAAAGTTTACCTGAAGCTCTAAAGTAGTTTGTGAAGAACACCCATTAGTTGTATCTGTTACCACAATGTAAATAATCTGCGGACTCCCAAGTGATGGTTGGTTAGGATACACCATTTCGTTTACAATAGGGTTCGTACCACTATCAGCATTTGGCTGTGTTTCAAAATACTCCACAACATAAGGACCGCCCGTTAAACCCGCTAGTATTTGTGACGCTGCAGAAGTTAAATCAAAAATCTCAATGCCGTCTCCATCATCATCACACAAAAGTATTGGGTCTGGGGCATTAATTACCGGACTGTCTCCTACTATTAACTCAAACGCCACCGTATCATAACAACCCGTAGCTAAATCTGAGATTCTAGCAAAAACAATTTGACTAAAAGGAACAATGTTTAAATAAGGCACATCTAGTATAGGGTTAGCAGCATTATTTGCATCTGCTTGTGTCTCATAAAAAGTTACTTCCAAGTTTCCTGAAGGGTCACCACAGCGTATTTGACTTTCACGCTCTGTTAATATAAACTCTCCAATTCCATCATTATCTGTATCGCAATACACTAAAGGATCCGGTTCGCAAATGGCTGGTAACGGGACTAAGATAAGTTCCATAATTTCAACACCATAACATCCTGTGATATCATCTTCAATACGCACCCATACGGTCTCGGCACCCATACTCTGATAAGGAAGGGTTAATGGATTTGTCGCATTTTCTGCATCCATCATATTTCCGAAGTACGTAACACTAAGGCCTATTGCTCCGTTGACAATCTGCTCGTTACTTTCATTTAAATCAAAAAACTCGATGCCATCACTTTCAAAATCACATTGTTCAAAAGGAAGTGGAACATCGTACTCAGGTACTACCCCTAGGATAAGGATAAATGACCCTATGGTCTGACAACCCAAATTATTTTCTACAACTACAAAAATTTCATTACTACCACTTGTGTAAGCCGTCGGATTTGGTATTGAGTTCATACCTGTCTCAGCATCTGCAAGGGTGTCGTAATATGTAGTAAATACATCTACTAATCCGTTTTCTATCTCATCATCTTTTAAAGTAAGATCGAAAGTCTCTACAAAATCCTCGTCATTATCACATTGGAAAAAATCTGTAATAGGATCTGCGATTATCGGAGCAACATCTACTTGAAGATCTAAGGTCACGATATTGAAACAAGCTGCATTATTTATATTTTGCACACGCGCAAAGAGTGTCTGAAAACCAGCAATCGTATTTTGATAGTTATTAGCTGGATTAATAGGTACCATATTGGTTTGTGCATTTAGCAAGGTTTCAAAGTAAAAAACCTCTGCATCAGGATTTCCACCTGTTATCTCTGCATCTTTTGTCGTTAGATTAAACACCGCAAGACCATCATTAGGCACTTCGTCACAAATGGCGAATAGCGTAGGTTGATTTGCAGGAGGTGCTTGAAAGATACCTAAGTCAAAGCTATCAACTAAGAAGCAAGTTCCTATATTCTGTGTGTTATTTTCTATACGCACAAAAACTACTTGACCAGGAGCAGTTGCGTTATAAGGTACTGGCAATGCATTCATATCTGCATTTGCATCTCCAATAGTATTGTGATATGTTAGGGTATAATCATTTGGATCTTGTCCATTTAAAATTTCAGTATCTTTTTGCTGCGGAATATTTACAAGCACGAACCCATCTGCATCTGCATCACACAATAATAAATCTGTAATTGGATTTACAATATCAATAGGCAAGAATTGTATTTCAAATTCGGCCGTCTCATAACACAGCCCAGATGCATCTTCAATTCTTATGAAAATAAATTCTGACGTACCCGTAATACCGTATGCGCCAGACCCTGCTATTGCCGGCATTCCTGCATCTGCATCTGCTTGCGAGTTATAATAGGAAATCACAAAATCTGCAGGATTTTGAGCCCCTAGTACCACAGCATCATTCTGGCTAAGGTTAAAGGTTCCAGCACTGGTACCATCGTCACAAATTAATAGATCGTTTGGTTCGTTTGCTATAGGCGTAGGTAATACATCAATACAAACTTCTTGTGTGTGCTCACAACCAAAATCGTCCATTACACGATACGTATAACATTTTTGCCCTACTACGGTAGGCTGCACAAGAATACTATTTCCCACCACGTTTAAGGTAGTTGGATCTGGATCCCAAGCTTCACTAGTAATCACAGGCTCAAAAGCAGCATCTGCCGGAATGATATCTGGATCAAAGTTCAATAACCAAGAGAAAATATAGCCATTATCGCTTGATAAATTATCTACTACTCTTATACACCAATCACCATTTAAAGGACTTCCTATTAAAGCAGAAAAATCTTGCTCTGGCAAATAATTTCCAGCAGCAATGGCATTTCCTGTTGTATTTGAAGGAGGGCCAGAATCTACTGCTACTTGAGGGCCGTTAACAAGTGTCACAGTTCCGGCTGCACCAAAACAATAATCAAAACCTGTTCCCGCTGTTAAGTCAGTATCTGGTTCGATAGGAGATCCTAAAAAAGTACCGCCACCACCAGCTCCAAAAGATTTTAAAGTAACCTGATTACCGTCTGGCGCAATAATAAAAATATCTAAATCTCCTAAATAAGAATGTTCTAAATTTAAACAGATCTCAAGGATATCACTCGCGTTTTGAACAGTCTCTCCAGCATTAAAACAATCTACAGGAATACAAGTCTCATAGAACGTCGTACCATTATCGTCTGGTAAAAAAGTAATTTCTGCCACAGGAATTGTGCAATTAACCTCAAACGGAACAGGCTCCACCATTCCGGTAATCACTACAGAATCTCCTAAACATATCGGGTCCATCTCAGCAGCCGTACCCGTAAAATCTGGCTCGGTACCTATTTGAAGAAATACCCCAATGTCATTTGTACTTTCACAACCAAAACTATCTGTCACTACTAAATCTGCCTCGTAAAAACCTCCAGCCGTAAATGTCTTTAGTACCGTCTGGCCTACTAAAGAAGTGGCATCACTAAAAAACCATTCATACGTTGCGCCTACATCACCACCTGGATTTGAAAAAGTACCCGAACCATTAAAAGTAATCGACTCATTAGGGCAGGCTAAAATCACATTTTCTACTGGATCTACTGGTGGGTCAGCGCTATCAAATATCGCATTAACAGTTTGACAGGGTGGCGTACAACTAATAGCTGCTTCCCATCCCGGAGAGTTTAACACCACATTCGAGATAAAATTGAAAGTTAAACAACCGCCATCAATAGCTAAGTCACCTAAAATGTTCCCAGGACTGTTTGTTCCAGAATAGGTTCCGATTAAAAATGCTGGGTTATTTGTAGCACCTTCAAAAACACTCAGCACATCATTATTCAATTCCGTTTCAAAAAACGAAAAATTCACTCTAGTGACATCTCCCGCAGTTGCAGGACAAATAGTAAAAGTGATATTTTGATTGTTGTTATAATTTGCAGCAGCACCCCCTGTATCAACAAAGGTACCCGCGCATACAGTGGCGGTACTGTTAGAAATTGGGATTTGTTGCCCAAAACTAAGCAGCGGTATTAAAAATAAAATATATAAGAGCTTTTTCATATCTAAGTTTTTTTATCTACTGAGAAATAGATTGGGGATAAATGATCATTACAGTTGTGGTACCATCAAAAACAAACACTTGAGCAGCACGGGCGTGATAATCAAAATTATATTTTAAAGGATTGAAGGTCGCAACATCAAATACTGCATCTCGTTGCAATGCTCCATTGTAGGTCGTGTTTAACGGCACAGAAGATAAGTTTTCATACCCTTTAGCTACAATGTTTACAGCAGAATAGGAGTCGAAATGTATTCGGTTATCATACATTTTTTTTACGTAGGTATACTTCAAAGTCTCTGGAGACATTTGAGAGACACCATCACCGATAAAGACCTCAGCGATATATTGATCAAATTTTTCTGAAGGTGGTTGCTGCGTTTGAGCATATACCACCGGAAATAGCAGCAATAGAAATATTGCTGAAGTAATTATATTTTTCATAGCATTGAAAATTTAATTCGTGTGGGAAATTAAGAAAATTTTATGATATAGCGCCGCTTTTAAGCAAGAAAAAATGTGTTCGTGTTCTTTAGAAACCTTGTGATGATTGACTATCTTTGCAGCTAGCATTTTTAAACCGAAAATTGGTGCGATGGATTTAGAAAAACAAATGAAAGATATTGAAGCTTTTGGCGAAGCACACATAGGCACATCTGGCGACACTCCGCTACGTAACGACGCATTTGAGCTTAGCGATGTAGAGAAAATTAATCGCATAAAAGCAGACGTGCAACACATCTTGGAAACTCTAGGATTAGATCTTACAGACGACAGTCTAAAAGGCACTCCAAACAGGGTGGCAAAAATGTTTGTGCAAGAGATTTTTGGTGGCTTACATCCAGACAGAAAACCAAAATCTTCTACGTTCGAAAACAAGTACAAGTACAACGAGATGCTTGTCGAAAAAAACATCACATTATACTCAACCTGTGAGCATCATTTACTTCCTATTGTGGGAAGAGCACACATTGCGTATATCTCAAAAGGCACTGTAGTTGGGCTTTCAAAAATGAATCGCATTGTAGATTATTTTGCAAGAAGACCTCAGGTACAAGAGCGACTTACCATGCAAGTGGTTAAGGAACTGCAACAAGTTTTAGGCACAGAAGATGTCGCCTGTGTTATAGACGCTAAGCACCTCTGTGTCAACTCAAGAGGGATTAGAGATGTGGACAGCAGCACCGTGACGAGTGAGTTTGGTGGCGCTTTTAAAAGCCCAGAAGTGAAGCGCGAGTTTTTAGATTATATTAAGCTAGAAACGGAATTCTGATAAAAACGAAAACGAAGAATAGAAAGAGATTTGGAAGTTTATGATTAAAATAAATAATTCCTTTTCTACTTCGGAAATGACTAAGTCAATGCAGTTTTAAATTAAAGCGCACTGTCAGATTGAGAACAGTCGAGACACTCAGATTGACACACATAAATACATTTCAAACAATAATACTTTCGGAAATAGTATATCATTAAAATTTTAGCTCGCATTTCCAAAGTGAAAAAATTTACTGACACACAACACCCCACAATCGAAAACTGAATACTGCTTACTAAAAACTGATTTACTGATTTACTGAAAAAATGGCATTATACAAAAAACAGCAAGTTCACATTTATAATTCGCTCACGAAAGCGAAAGAAGTTTTTACGCCTATTAACGAAGGCGCTGTCGGACTTTATGTTTGTGGACCTACTGTTTACAGCAATGTACACTTAGGAAATTGTCGTACGTTTTTGTCTTTTGATCTTGTTTTTAGATACTTATTACACTTAGATTATAAAGTGCGGTATGTGCGTAACATTACAGACGCTGGTCACCTTGAGAATGATGGCGAGAGCGGGGAAGACCCAATTGCAAAAAAGGCGCGTTTAGAAAATATAGAACCAATGGAAGTCGTGCAGAAATACACGGTTGACTTTCATGACACCATGGCAAAATTTAATGGACTCCCTCCTAGTATTGAGCCAACTGCCACAGGACATATTATTGAACAGATAGAAATCGTTCAAGAGATTATCAAGAAAGGATACGGTTATGAAAAAAACGGCTCTGTCTATTTTGATGTCAATAAATTTAATGAAGATCACGACTACGGAAAATTGAGTGGCCGAAATCTAGAGGACATGATTTCTAACACCCGTGAACTGGCTGGACAATCTGAAAAGAAGAATCCGCAAGACTTTGCACTCTGGAAAAAAGCAGAATCAAGACACATTATGCGATGGCCCTCTCCTTGGAGTGATGGATTTCCAGGATGGCACTTAGAATGTACTGCAATGAGCACTAAATATCTAGGTAATAATTTTGACATTCATGGAGGCGGGATGGATTTAAAGTTTCCACACCATGAATGTGAAATCGCGCAGGCAGAAGCATGTAATAACACGTCTCCTGTTAATATCTGGATGCACACAAATATGCTAACCCTCAATGGTAAAAAAATGTCAAAATCTACGGGTAATAACATTTTACCTAATGAATTGATAAGCGGTGACAATGCCATTTTAAGTAAGCCTTTTGCCGCTACAGTGGCGAAGTTTTTTATGTTCCAGGCGCAGTATAGAAGTATGCTTGATTTTAGCAATGAAGCATTAGAAGCTTCAGAAAAAGGGTTTAACAGATTGATGGAAGGATACCGTTCTATTGATGCCCTTCCTATTTCTGGAATGACAAGCATGAATGTAGAGGCTTGGAAACAATCTTGCTACGACGCTATGAATGACGACTTTAATAGTCCTATTCTCATTGCACAACTTTTTGAAGCTACTAAGTTTATTAATGGAGTAAAAGACGGCAACGAAAAACTAAATGATGTAGATCGTGTGACGCTTAAAGAAACCATGCAAGCCTTTATATTTGACGTGATGGGACTAGAAGATATTGCAACGCAAGGTGCGGGAGATAGCGGCAAGCTGGAAGGTGCCGTTAATTTACTTATCAAACTAAGAGATGAAGCGCGCGCCAATAAAGACTGGGCAAAGAGTGATCAGATTCGTGACCAATTACTAGAAGCCGGTATCCAATTAAAAGATGGAAAAGACGGGACGACGTTTACTGTTTAATAAATTTTAGAAGTACGATTTAAGATTTTTCAAACTGTTAATGTTATTTTTCAATTTCTTTTTCGAAAAGGAATTACAAACCCTACAACATAGAAAACAACTCGTATTGAAGTTATTAAAACAAATACTCATAGCTCCTATTATCCTATTGATACGATTATATCAATACATTCTATCACCATTGATTCCTTCTACCTGCCGATATGAGCCTACGTGTTCCCATTATGCAGTAGAAGCACTACAAACCCACGGTCTCTTAAAGGGCGGATGGCTAGGAGCTAAAAGAATTGCCAGCTGTCATCCTTGGGGTGGCGATGGTTACGATCCCGTTCCTCCTAAGAAAAAGGCAGACTGAGTTTTCTTTTTCCCTGTTTCATTTTAGTATCTTTACCTCTTAATATATAGCGAACGTATGCATTTTTCAAGTTTTTTTTGGGACCCGAGTGAAGGTATTGATTTAGGTTTTTTTGTAATACGTTATTATAGTTTAATGTTTGTGCTAGCCTTTACCCTTGGTTGGTTCATCACAAAGCGAATTTTTGACAGAGAAAAACTTGCGCAAGAAAAGCTAGATAGCCTTTTTATCTATATGGTTCTTGCCATTTTATTAGGCGCTAGAATGGGTCACGTCATTTTTTACCAACCCGAACTCATCACACAAGATTTCTTTTCTGTATTCCTTCCTTTTAGTTTTGTACCAGAATTTGAATACACAGGCTTTCAAGGACTAGCGAGTCACGGCGCGGCAATTGGTGTTATTATATCCATGTTTATTTACAGTAAAAAAGTATTAAAAAGACCAGTGTTGTGGATCCTAGACCGTGTGGTTATAGCGGTAGCCTCTGGAGCCATTTTTGTGCGTATTGGTAATTTTATTAATTCCGAAATTATAGGAAAGGCCACAGGATCAGATTTTGGAGTTGTGTTCACACAGTTAGGTGAAAATTTTACCAGACATCCTGCACAACTTTATGAAGCGGGTGGCTACGTGTTTGTCTTCTTAATCTTATGGTTTATTTACTGGAAAACAGATAAGCGTCAGTACTTAGGGTTTCTTTTTGGATCCTTCTTAATCCTATTATGGCTAGTGCGATTTTTCGTTGAGTTTATCAAAGAAGCGCAAGTAGACGAACGCGCAGATTGGGTGTTAAATACCGGACAATGGTTGAGTATTCCTTTTATCTTGTTTGGGACGTATATGGTGTATGCTTCTTCTAAGAAGAAATACAATACTGAGGAATAATTGTAGCTTGTTTAAATTTTAAAAATCCAAATTAAATGAAAAAATCAATGCTTTTTTTTATGTCGCTGGCGTTTATTATTAGCACATCCTCTTGCAAAGACAACAACACCTCAGACAAAGTACTCACACAAGAAATCACTTTTAAAAAGGACGGTACGCTTAGGGTTTACAAAAAAGCAAGCGACTCTCTAATCACTACCTTCAACTTGGAGATAGCAGAAGGAGATTATGAAACACAGACAGGCTTGATGTATCGTAAAAGCATGCCTGCAGACGCTGGGATGCTATTTGTTTTTAAAACAATAGAACCTCGCGCATTCTATATGAAAAACACAGAGTTCCCACTAGACATCGTCTACATAGACGAGCATAAACAAATTGTCAAAATCTACACAATGGCAACCCCTATGGATCCCACTTCCTTACCTTCTAATCTCCCTATCAAGTATGTACTTGAAACCAACGGCGCAGTAACTTCTAGCTTGGGTATCCTTGAAGGAGATCGTGTTGAATGGAATATTGAGTAGGCAGTGTTAATAGAACAATACGTTTATCGGGTTTTGGTTCAAATGAAAAAGAATGTGATTATATCAAGAATTCAAGGTAGTCTTCATACATAGAATTCTGAAAATTTTAAACCATGAATCTCTAGCCTAAAAAAGAAAGACACTTCCGTTTAGTAGACTCAAAAGCGCATATGCTGGAACGACTTAAAAGACGTACCGAATATTTTGAGTGTTTGACTACAAAAAATACAGATAAATCCTTCCGCGGAGTTATTGAATATAATCACTTTAAACTCATCACTCCAAAAATTGGCTTTGGTGCTTTTTGTGCTATGGAAGGCAACATTAATGCAACCACAGGAACATTTAAAGTTACTATACATAAAGTATTTAAGGGGTTCTTATCTCTATTTATGCTGTTCCTGATAGCTGAATTTATTATGCTTACTTTTTTTGACGAGCAAGAATTTTCTTGGATTATGCCGTTGGTCCTGCTATTGCAAATTGCGATAATTAGATTTGCTATTATCGAACTTGTCTTTAGAAGATTATCCAAGTGAAGTTTAAAAAGCCGGAGAGATGTATTAGATGTTGAATGGGGACTTACGTAGGGAGTTTAAGCTCAACGAAGCACTTCAATTGTTAGTCGGGGTTTAGCTAAAGCGGGAAGATTTCTTTTATTTTAATTCTATTCAACCAACTCACTTTAAACGTTAGGCGCGTACCTCATTAGGCACTATGACTATTTAGGTTCTACTCTAGTTCAACTCTTCTTCAATTAAACATCACATCGCACAAGCATCAAACCTTTAAAATTTCCGAAACATAAAAAAAGCCTCTCAAGAATACACTTGAAAGGCTTTTGTAATTATAAAAAGAAGTGATTATGCTTCTAGCACTTCGTCTTCTTTCTTTTCGCTTAAGTCAATACCTTTTTTCTTCACCGTATCAAACATCACTGGTGTTGCGATGAAAAGTGATGAGTATGTACCTACAAGTACCCCTATGATTAAGGCAAATATTAATCCTTTAATTGATTCTGCTCCTAATAAGAAGATAGATAACAATACGATTAATGTAGTAAGAGAAGTATTTAACGTACGGCTTAATGTACTGTTTAATGCTTCGTTTATTACTTTGCTTAATGCCCACGTTGGGTGCTCATTAAAGTACTCTCTAATTCTATCAAATACTACCACAGTATCATTTAAAGAATAACCAATTACCGTCAAGATCGCCGCGATAAACGACTGGTCAATCTCCATACTGAAAGGCATAAAATTGTATGTAAGTGAGAACACTCCTAATACGATTAATACATCATGGAACACCGCCGTTACAGCACCTAAACTAAACTGCCATCTTCTAAAACGAAGTAGGATGTATAAGAATACTACTAATAACGATCCTAAAATCGCCCATATAGAAGAGCTCTTAATATCATCTGCAATGGTTGGACTTACTTTATAAGACTCCATTCTACCAGCTACCTTAGTGGCGTCATCACTTTTAAAAGCTTCCAGAGTCATATCTGCTGGTAAGTAAGGTGTCAACCCTTCAAATAACATTTTTTCTATTTCATCATCCACTTCTGTACCTGTTTCATTCACCTTATACTTGGTTGTAATCTTTAATTGATTATCACCACCATAGGTTTTTGCTTCGGCACTTTCAAACTTTGCAATAAGACCTTCCTCTACTTTATTTGCATTTACATCTTGTTCAAAACGCACTGTGTATGTTCTACCACCGACGAAATCAACACCTTGGTTAAGACCGTTAGTCAAAAGTGAACCTATACTTGCAAGAATCAATAAACCAGAAATGACATAGGCCATTTTACGTTTTCCTAAGAAGTTTACGCTTACATCTCTCAAGAAGTTTTTAGTGAGACCTGTTGAGAAGTTTAATGGCTTTCCGTTTTTAGTATATCTATCAACAAACAATCTAGTAATAAAGATCGCTGTAAATAATGATGTAAGAATCCCTATTAATAAAGTCGTTGCAAAACCTTTAATAGGTCCTGTTCCAAATACTAATAAAATAAGACCCGTAAGACCTGTTGTAATGTTTGCATCTAAAATAGAAGAAAGGGCATTGCTAAATCCATCCTTGATAGCATCTTTCTGCGACTTTCCTTTATACAACTCTTCTCGAATACGCTCAAAGATAAGAACGTTTGCATCTACAGAGATACCAATAGTTAATACGATACCTGCAATACCAGGAAGCGTCAATACAGCTCCTAGACCTGCAAGGATCCCAAAGATAAATAAGATGTTTACCACCAATGCAACATCTGCAAAAGCTCCAGCTTTACCATAGTAAAGAATCATCCATAGCAATACAAAAATAAGCGCAATCCCGAAAGATAACATACCACTATCAATTGCTTCTTTACCTAAAGTAGGTCCTACAACCTCTCCTTGAATAATCTCTGCAGAAGCAGGTAATTTACCTGCACGTAGTACGTTTGCTAAATCTTGTGCATCTAGAATAGAGAAGCTTCCTGTAATAGAACTGCTTCCTCCTGGAATACCTCCTGGTGTATTAATCCCTGGAGCACTGTATACTACATCATCTAAAACAATCGCGATTTGACTTTGGTCAGTGTATGCTTTGTTGGTCATTTCTTTCCAGATCTTAGCACCTTTACCATTCATTTGCATAGACACCGCTACTTCTCCTTTTTGATCATAGGTCTGCAAAGCATCTACAATAACATCACCAGAAAGCGGTGGTGTATTTTGCTTGTTTCCTTTGAGTGCATAAAGATTAACAACCATTAAATCTTCTACATCTCCATCTGCATTGGTAACTTTAAGTGCCGTAGGCTGTTCCCATACAAATTTTGCATAACGCATATCTCCCTTAAGCAAGGCTTTTGCTTGCGGCATAGTAAGATATTCCATTATTTCCTTTGCATCTTTTTCTAAAAACGTAGCAATGATTGGGCTTCCAGGAACTCCTTGTCTTACCATCTTAGATGTAATCGGGAATTCAATTGATGCATCCACCTCTTCTGCATCCACTTCTTCACCACCTAATAAATCATCAAGGCTCTCTTCATCTTCCACTGTATCAACTGCGGCTGCTGTTTCTTCTACTGCTACTTCAACAACCTCCGCTACTGGAGTTTTTGCCTTATTTAGCTCTTTAATTTTACTCTCTACTTGATATACATATCCAGCAATAGCATCGCTCTTATATACATCCCAAAACTCTAATTGCGCTGTTTGTGTAACTAAGGTTTTTACTCTTTCTACATCCTTTGCTCCTGGCAACTCTACTAAAATACGAGCAGATTTCCCTAAACGCTGAATGTTAGGTTGTGTTACCCCAAATTTATCAATACGCTTACGCAATACCTCAAAAGCAGAAGCAATAGACTCGTCTATCTTACGCTCAATAATAGTCTCTACTTCATCATTAGGCTGATTAAGACTAATATCATCTTCTAAGTTTTTGTTAAAGAAAACATCTGGAGACGCTAAGTTGTTCTCTCCATCAAGCGCATCAAACGCTCTAAAGAAAGACTCCAGATATGTCTCTTGTGCATCTTTCTGTAATTCGTCTGCATCTCTTAACGCCTGGTTAAATGCAGGGTCCTTTGTATTATTTGCAAGCCCTTCTAAAATATCTTTTACAGATACTTGAAGAATTACGTTAATTCCTCCTTTAAGGTCAAGCCCTTTATTTAGTTCTTTGTCCTTAGCAGTATTGTAATCAATACCCATAAAAATAGGTAAGTTACCTACAGAGTCAAGGTAGCGTATCTCTGCCACGTCTCTCTCATCTGGCATATTTGCCGCGTATTTAGCGTCTGCATATGCTTTCGCCTCTGTTTCTGTGCTCGTTGCGAAGTACGTAAATGATAGTTGGTATAAACTTACCAAACCAAATAATACCGCAAAAAGCGTAATTAGTCCTTTGTTTTGCATTTTGAATGTTGTTTATGGTCAAATTTTTTCTCCGATATTTCGGGTGGGCGAATATACTTCTAAGCCCGTAATCTGACAATTATTTATATATGAAAATGACTTGTGAGAATCCTCAAGCCAGAAAAAAGATCATTCTATTTAGAATAACGGTTCTTATTACTGCGGAAATGTTCCAAAATTAAGCAATAGGTCCAGCACGTGTCTCTGGAAGTAATCGTGAAGTAATAGCAACAACTACTGTTTGCTGACTATATATAAGTACCGAAATTTTGGTGCGCTTTATTTCTTTATTCACAGCATTTAAAGAAGCTGTAAAGAAAAACTCTGGCGGATGAAAGCGACTACTTTTAGTCTCAATCTCCAGTACATGACCTTTTAAGCCGTTGTAAATATCAGTGCCTCCCCCTATTTCCGAAACAGTAAACTGAAAATTATCAGCCATTTCTTGAAAAGGGACGTCTGTATCATTTGAATGAGGAACACCCACATTCTCAAATAAGTCTTGATGTTGTCTCGCAAAAGCTTCCTGAATTAACGAAACGGCCACATCACTATAATACGTGATCTTTAGTGATCCATCTGCTCGTTGTTTAATCTGAACATCTTCAATACCTAATAACACCAACTGCGCTCTTATTTGAGTAATCGCTGCGTCTGTATCTTCGTTAGAAGTCGTTTCTGAAAACTGTACAACAATCTCTTGATTGGGCACAGAAAAAGGCACAAACCCTGCACCCGCTATCGCGAAGAGAATTGCAAAAGTTGCTATGCACCAGTTTTTTAGCATGTGCCAAATATAATTAAATCTGTTGGGTTTATTTTAAAATGACAAGAAAGAAATGTGCCTGGCATTTCCGCAGAAAAAAGTCTCCTAAACTATAAAGTTTAGGAGACTAGTATGTATTAAAATGTCAATCTGAGCTCTATATGCCCTTCAACATGCTCAGGGTGACTAGATTTGTTAAAATTCTAACAAAGCATTTGTTGCACGCACACCTTCTGCCGAAGATTGCATGTGAGCTTTCTCCGCATCGTTAAGAGAAATTTCTACAATTTTTTCTATTCCGTTACGACCTAGCACCACTGGCACACCTATACAAAGGTCATTTAAGTCGTACTCTCCTTCTAACAATACAGAACAAGGAAATATTTTTTTCTGGTCACAAGCAATGGCTTGTACTAATCCAGATACCGCAGCACCCGGCGCATACCAAGCAGAAGTACCTAGTAATCCAGTTAAAGTTGCTCCACCTACCTTCGTCGCTTCTAGCACTTCGTCTAATCGTTCTTCAGAAATAAACTCAGTTACTGGCACACTATTACGAGTCGCAAGACGAGTCAATGGCACCATACCTTTATCACTATGGCCACCAATCACCATTCCATCAACATCACTAATAGGCGCACCTAGAGCTTCTGCTAAACGGTACTTGAAACGTGCACTATCTAAAGCTCCGCCCATACCTATAATTCGGTTTTTAGGAAGTCCTGTAGTTTTGTGAACTAAATATGTCATCGTATCCATCGGGTTACTTACCACAATAATAATGGTATTAGGAGAGTGCTCAATTAAGCTGGTAGATACGCTTTTTACAATCCCTGCGTTGATCCCGATTAACTCTTCACGAGTCATTCCTGGTTTTCTTGGGATTCCACTTGTAATCACACAGATATCACTGTCTTTCGTTTTGCTATAATCTCCAGTCACACCTGTGATTTTTGTATCAAAACTATTTAATGATGCTGTTTGCATCAAGTCCATTGCTTTTCCTTCTGCAAATCCTTCTTTGATATCTACTAAAACTACTTCGCTTGCAAAATTTTTGATTGCGATATACTCAGCACAACTTGCACCTACTGCTCCTGCTCCTACTACTGTTACTTTCATACGTATTCCCGATGAGTCGAGATCTTTTTTTATTCTTAAATGTGCCGTTTGCAACACATTTAAGAGGTTAAACATTTTTAATTTCTGAAATTATAAAGCTTCAGAATTTCGATGCAAAAGTACTAATAAATCGCTTTGTTTCACAGCTGTCAGATGCTAATGTTTTGCGAAATTTTGAGTAAATTACCTCACACTCACTGCAATACCTGCCGTCACTGTATTATACTCTTGCAAGGTGAAATCTGCAAAGAGTTTAAATACCGAAAGGTTAACGCGCATTCCCACAGTACCCCTTACCCCACCAGTATCTGCATTAATATTTATAGGGTCTATCAAAGATTCTGAAACAGTTCCTAAGGGGCTTCCATTTTCGTCTTCTAAATCATAAGACAAGGTATAATCACCTAATAATTTTAAAGTCGAATTTCCAGAATTATACCCTGCCGAAGCATAAAAATTGATGATTTTTAAATTTACCCCCGCGATGGCTTGAACCATCCAAGTGTTTAATTTAAATTCTGCAACACCGTTTATTACATTCACATTACTAGTATTAGCATCGTTCAATAATTCATATTCTGCTTTTGTAGTTGTAAAAGCCCCTAACACACTCAGGCTAAGAGGGCTTACTTCCATCAATGGGAAATATTGCGACAAATCGTGCTGCAATCCCAGTCCAAAAAGTGATGCTGCTACGCGATCGTCATAATTAAGGTTAGGTACTAATCGTAATTTAATGTCTGTTTTTGTAGGCAAACCAAATCCTACTTGAATGGTGGGAGCTAGCACTCCGCTTGCAGGTAAATCTTCCGCAACACCTCCAGGCATTTCGAAACTTGCTATCTTAAAAGTACCATCACCAACAGGAACCCTCACATCTACCATAGTGCTATTACCGTCTTGCCCTAAAACCGTAGGCAAATTCTCGTTGTTCTGTGAAGGGGCCGATAAAAAAGTATAATCTGAGGGATTAAATAAAAAGGTTTTATCCTTATTTGGCACGAAAGCCGCATTAGCTGCTATGGTAACATCAAAACCAAATTTTTTATGTGTCTCTGCACTTGTATACCAACCTCCATTAACACTATACGTTAAGCCCTTTAATGCTGGCTCGATATATTGATTGATTAACTGGTTTGCATCTCCTGCCGCGAGCAGAATACTTTCTAGATCTTGCGCGTTTCCATTAAAGAAGCTTAAGAGAGCTCCTACAAATATCCATTTTTTCATATATCACATTGTTAGTTAGTTAGCTTAGTTAATTAATTAATATTATAAATGTACAGAATATTTCAGGAAGAAAAGTACCCAATACTATGTATAAAAAAACCGCTCAGACCCTGAATCAAGTTCAGCATCAAGCGGTTTCAATTAATTTAAACAAATACGTCTAGGCGTCTATGTTTGCATATACTGCATTTTTCTCAATAAACTCACGTCTTGGCGGCACCTCATCACCCATAAGCATGGAGAATATTCTATCTGCCTCTGTACCATTATCAATGGCCACTTGGCGTAGCGTTCTAAATTCTGGATTCATTGTAGTATCCCATAATTGGCTTGCATTCATCTCTCCAAGACCCTTGTAACGCTGGATAGAAGCGCTTCCGCCAAACTTCTCATTTAACATATCACGGTCTTTATCATTCCAAGCATACTCCTTTTTAGCACCTTTCTTCACTAAATATAAAGGTGGAGTTGCGATATACACATACCCTCCCTCTACCAGTTCTTTCATATACCTAAAGAAAAAGGTTAATATTAAGGTAGAAATGTGACTACCATCTACATCGGCATCACACATAATAACTACTTTATGATATCTTAGTTTTGCTAAGTTTAGAGCTTTGCTATCTTCTTCTGTACCAATGGTAACACCGAGTGCTGTAAAAATATTTCGTATCTCTTCGTTCTCAAATACTTTGTGCTGCATCGCTTTCTCTACGTTCAAGATCTTACCACGTAATGGCAAAATAGCCTGAAAATTACGATCACGACCCTGCTTTGCCGTACCACCTGCCGAATCTCCCTCCACAAGAAACACTTCACATTTTTCAGGATCTTGCTCAGAGCAATCAGATAGTTTTCCTGGCAAACCTCCACCGCTCATCACAGTTTTTCGCTGTACCATTTCACGGGCTTTACGCGCTGCATGTCTCGCCGTTGCTGCAAGGATTACTTTTTGTACGATAGTCTTAGCATCATTAGGGTTTTCTTCTAGATAGTTTTCTAGCATTTCAGAAACCGCTTGGCTTACTGCACTAGACACTTCTCTGTTCCCTAATTTTGTTTTTGTTTGTCCTTCAAACTGAGGCTCCTGTACCTTTACAGAAATAATAGCTGTTAACCCTTCTCTAAAGTCATCACCTGTAATATCAAACTTCAGCTTATCTAGCATACCAGAAGCATCTGCATACTTCTTTAAAGTATGTGTCAACCCACGTCTGAAACCAGATAAATGGGTTCCACCTTCGTGTGTGTTAATATTATTCACATACGAGTGTAGGTTCTCACTATATGATGTATTGTACACCATCGCAACCTCCACAGGAATATCGTTCTTCTCTCCTTCCATAGAGATAACATCTGCGATCAACATCTCACGGTTTCCATCTAGAAAACGGATAAATTCTTTAAGCCCCTCTGTAGAGTGAAAAGTCTCACCTTTAAAATCACCATTCTCTTCTGTAAAGCGACGATCTTCTATGGTGATGGTGATACCCTTATTCAGATAAGAAAGCTCTCTTAATCTGCTTGCAAGGGTGTCATAGTTATACTCTATTGTTTGCTGAAATATCTGCTCATCGGGCCTGAAGGTTACTAAAGTCCCTCGCTCCTCTGTCTCGCCCACCTGCTTTACCGGGTACATAGATTTTCCGCGCTCATATTCCTGCTCATAGACTTTTCCGTCACGATATACGGTAGCCTTTAGTAAAGATGAAAGTGCGTTCACAACAGAAACTCCTACCCCGTGCAGTCCACCAGACACTTTGTAACTGTCTTTATCAAATTTACCTCCTGCACCAATTTTTGTCATCACTACCTGTAGGGCAGAAACACCTTCTTTTTTATGAATATCTACAGGAATACCACGACCATTATCCTTTACAGTTACACTGTTATCTTCATTAATCCAAACATTCACCAGATCACAATGCCCAGCAAGTGCTTCATCAATTGAGTTGTCCACAACCTCATACACAAGATGGTGTAAACCTCGCACTCCTACATCTCCGATATACATCGATGGACGCATACGCACGTGCTCCATTCCCTCTAATGCCTGAATTTGATCTGCGCCGTAATTCCCTTTGTTTTTTTCTTCGCTCATAGTAAGTCCCGCTCGTGCGGATATCATTATAATAAACCAGCAAAAGACTGGTTTTCTGTATTAATCGTTTGTCAATTTGTACTTCGGAAATGCGATAAAACCAATAGAATTTAAATTCACTAAACCTACCTGAATCAGACACATTTCAGAATCAAACAAATATAACCAAAAGCATTATTAAATAAGGAGCTTTGGCGCTTTGAGCAGCAGTAAGTTATTAACAAACTATTGTGAAAAAAAAGATGAATTTTTTCTCTATTTTTGGGCAAACGAAGTTACAGCGAAAGCTTTAGAACTTTTTTAAGACAAATTGAATATAAATAATCACTAACCTCTAATATCTCACACATGAAAAAATCAATTTTTAGCGCCCTAGTCATAACACTAGTAGCGCTTATTTCTACAAATGTAGCGGCTCAAGAATTCAGCCCTCTAGACAAAAGCCCAATGGATCAAGCAACCTACCCATCTGACTATAAGGATGCTAACAAAATGGTGAAAGTAACTTACGGTAGACCACAACTTAAAGATCGCCCAATATCAAAACTAGCGCCTAATGGCGACGTTTGGAGAACTGGAGCTAACGAAGCAGCAGAGATCACGCTGTATCAAGATATGATGCTAGGTAAGCAGTTGGTTAAAAAAGGAACCTACACGATGTACACAATACCAGGAGAGACAAGCTGGATAACAATTTTGAGCACTGATCTTAATGTTTGGGGATCTTATTATTACAATAAGAAAAACGATGTCGTACGCATCAGCTCTGAAAAGATGAAGGATGAAGAAAAGCTAGAAGCTTTTTCAATTGCTTTTACAAAAGAAAAGAACGATATAGCAATGTATATGGGATGGGGAAATTTAAGAACTAAAACAATAATGACCCCTACTAAACAAAGCGCAACGGTTTTGATGAAGCAATAATCGCCGCAGCCTAAAGTATTAAAAAAAGCCACTCATTGAGTGGCTTTTTTTTATGGTATATTAAGATATTTATGTGTCTGCAAAGACACTACCCACTGAGGGTTTTCCATTACATACGCTACTATTTCTGGAATCATCTTATCACGCTTACTCCATTCTGGCTGCAAGAATAACTTGCAGTTGTCATTTACTTTAGCAGCTTGCTCTTCAGCAAAACGAAAATCATCTTTATTATAGACAATAACCTTTAACTCGTGCGCCGCGTCATAAACCTCAGGAGTCGGTAACTTCATTTTTTTTGGAGAAAGACAAATCCAATCCCAGGTACCACTTAATGTGTAGGCTCCAGAAGTTTCAATATGTGTATTTACTCCTTTAGATTTTAATAACTCCGTAAGCGGGTTCATATCCCACATTAAAGGTTCGCCCCCTGTGATTACAATCGTTTTAGAATACTTAGCAGCATTCTCTGCAATCGCCTCAATCGAAGTAGGCGGGTGAATATCCGGATTCCAACTCTCCTTTACATCGCACCAATGGCATCCTACATCGCACCCTCCTATTCTAATAAAATAAGCCGCGGTTCCTTTAAAATAACCTTCACCCTGAATCGTATAGAATTCTTCCATTAATGGAAGCACCACTCCTTTATCCACTTGTTCTTTTAACTCCTTTTGCATAGGTGGCAAAGATACCATGTTTGAATCCCTCACCAAACTTTATCTGCGGCTTACAGCCTTGAAAAGTTTGACCCTCCCAAAGGGAGGTTTAGGCTAAAAATTAAAATATCGCTAGCAGCTACAACGCCCTCCTAGTTTAGGGGTTGATAATACCTAATTCGATTGCACATAGGCTCCCAAAATTAAATCCCGCAATAAATGCGGAGCACACCATTCCCTTGATAAAGTGTAAGGAGCTTTGTTTGTGATTTTATCCGCAAAAATTTTTCTTATTTTTACAGCTATGGATTCCTTATACATTTACTTAGCAATTGCAGGCGTGTTGCTCATTATTTTTCTCGTAAACTTAAAGAAGAATAAATCTGTCAAGAAAAACAGAAAAACACGCAATTTCAAGAAGACCTACTACGACAGAAAAAAGGATGAACAATCAAAAAAATCGTGAGTTGTGAATCAAAAAAAGCTACTTAACTTATGATGAAATTAAAAAAAATATGAAAGTATACACAAAAACAGGAGACAAGGGAACCACCGCATTATTTGGCGGGACTCGTGTGCCTAAGCATCACATACGTATTGAAAGCTACGGAACTGTGGATGAACTAAATTCATACATCGGTCTTTTGCGAGATCAAGATATGGATCCTCGAAGTAAAGAAATTTTGGCGCATATTCAAAACAAACTCTTTACGGTGGGGGCTATTTTAGCAACACCCCCAGAAAAAGAGTTACTTAAAAACGGAAAAGAGCGCCTTAATATTTCTAAAATTAGTGAAGAAGAAATTGAATTGCTGGAGAAAGAAATGGATGTGATGAACGAGCGCCTCCCACCTATGACTCATTTTGTATTACCTGGCGGACATCCTACCGTGTCACATTGTCACGTAGCGCGCTGTGTGTGTCGCAGAGCAGAACGTTTAGCAACGCACCTACACGAAGTAGAACCTACAGATGAGCGGGTTATTAAATACCTAAACCGACTATCTGACTACCTATTTGTCTTGGCACGGAAGTTGTCTTTAGACCTAAAAGCTGACGAAGTTAAATGGATTCCGGAGAAGTTTTAAAAAATTAAGATTTCAGAAGTAATCCTCTTATAATCAATTACTTAAAAACGTTCTTATAAATATCGCATAAATAATCACCAATTTACTTGGCTAGTTCAGTTAAAAAATTATTTTTGCACAAAATTAAACAGCATTTTATGTACTGGACATTAGAATTAGCATCTTACCTAAGTGATGCGCCGTGGCCGGCAACAAAAGACGAATTAATCGATTACGCGATTAGAACTGGAGCTCCTCTTGAGGTTGTAGAAAATCTACAATCTATAGAAGACGAAGGTGATTCTTACGACTCGATAGATGAAATCTGGCCCGACTACCCTACAGATGAAGACTATTTGTGGAATGAAGATGAATATTAATCAGGGAAAATTTAATTAAATTATTCCGAATTATATAAAAGACAAACGCCGCTGATTTACAGCGGCTTTTTTTTTCAAAATACTGAACTAATAAACGGCAAACCTTTTGGGATAGCGGTTTTTTTTCAGTTTTTTTGTATTCCTTATTATGGCGAGGACAAACGCCCTTGAACACAACAACATCGCTCCACATAGGAGCTACCTATAAAACCAAAAAAATGGCATTTTTAGACAACCTTTTAAAAGTATTTGTTGGAGATAAATCCAAACAAGACATTAGCGAAATACAACCATACGTAGACAAGGTAAAAAGCTTTGAAGACGCTATGACTAAGTTATCTCTTGATGAGCTTAGAGCGAAGTCAGAATATTTCAGAAAAATAATTAAAGACGATCAAGCAGCACTTCAGTCTAAAATAGACAAATTGAAAGTGGATGCGGATGCTGAAGAAGATATCGACAAAAAAGAAGATATCTACAATGAAATAGATGCAGTTAAAAAAGAAGTCTACGAGGTAGAAAAAATCACTTTAGACACAATTCTTCCAGAAGCTTTCGCTGTAATCAAAGAAACAGCGAGACGTTTTAAAGAAAACAAAACCTTAACGGTTACTGCATCTGCATTTGACCGTGAATTAAGTGGAGAGAAAGCGTATGTTGCCTTAGATGGTGATCAAGCTATTTATCAAAACTCCTGGGATGCCGCAGGAAAAGAGATCACTTGGGATATGATACATTATGACGTGCAGCTCGTAGGTGGTGTTGCATTGCATCAAGGTAAAGTAGCAGAGATGCATACGGGAGAGGGTAAAACACTAGTGGCAACCTTGCCTGTTTACCTTAATGCGCTTGCTGGTCACGGTGTACACTTAGTAACAGTAAATGATTACCTAGCAAAACGTGATAGCGCCTGGATGGCTCCTATTTTTCAGTTTCACGGGATGAGTATCGATTGTATAGATTATCACAGACCTAACAGTGATGAACGTCGTGCTGCCTATAACGCAGATATTACATATGGTACGAATAACGAATTTGGTTTTGACTACCTGCGTGATAATATGGCGCACGCTACTGGAGATCTTGTTCAACGACCGCACCACTATGCGATTGTTGATGAGGTAGATAGTGTGTTAATTGATGATGCAAGAACACCGCTTATCATTTCTGGCCAAGTAACTGATGGCGATCGTCACGAGTTTAACGAACTGAAACCAAAAATTCAAGATATTGTAGATGTACAACGTAAGTATCTTACGGGCGTACTATCGGATGCTAAAAAACTAATCAAAGAGGGAGACGCTAAAGAAGGTGGTTTCCAATTATTAAGAGTATACAGAGGTTTACCAAAGAATAAAGCACTTATCAAATTTCTTTCTGAAGATGGAGTTCGCCAGATTTTGCAAAAAACGGAGAACACCTACATGGCAGACAATAACCGTGAGATGCCTAAGATTGATGCAGAGCTTTACTTTGTAATTGAAGAAAAAAATAACCAGATAGAACTTACAGATAAAGGGGTAGATTTTATATCTGGTGCAGACAATCCAGACTTTTTTGTGATGCCTGAGATTGGGATGGAGATTTCTAAAATTGAAAAGAAAGGTTTAGAAAAAGAAGAGGAAGCTAAAGAGAAAGAAGTATTGTTCCGCGACTACGGAATAAAAAGTGAGCGTATTCATGCGCTGAACCAATTACTAAAAGCTTACACTTTATTTGAAAAAGACACGCAGTATGTCGTGATGGAGAATAAAGTAATGATCGTAGATGAGCAAACCGGTCGTATTATGGATGGGCGTCGTTACAGTGACGGACTTCACCAAGCAATTGAAGCTAAGGAAAGCGTAAAGATTGAAGCACTTACACAAACCTATGCTACGGTAACATTACAGAACTACTTTAGAATGTACAAAAAACTGTCTGGTATGACAGGTACGGCAGTTACTGAAGCAGGGGAGCTTTGGGAAATCTACAAACTTGATGTAGTAGAGATTCCTACAAACAGACCTATTGCTCGAGAAGATAGAGAAGACAAAATTTACAAGACAAAACGCGAAAAATACAACGCGGTTATTGACGAAGTTACAGAACTTTCTAATCAAGGAAGACCTGTCTTAATTGGTACAACTTCCGTAGAAATTTCTGAGTTATTGAGTAGAATGTTGGGTATTCGGGGTATTACGCACAATACGCTGAATGCTAAGATGCACAAGAAAGAAGCAGATATCGTTGCCGAAGCTGGTGATGCCGGAGTCGTTACTATCGCAACAAACATGGCTGGTCGTGGTACCGATATTAAATTAAGTGATGCCGTAAAAAAAGCTGGTGGTCTTGCCATCGTAGGTACAGAGCGTCACGACTCTAGACGTGTAGACAGGCAGTTAAGAGGTCGTTCTGGTCGTCAAGGAGATCCGGGAAGTTCGCAATTTTACGTGTCTCTTGAAGACAACTTAATGAGACTTTTTGGTAGTGAGCGAATCGCTAAGATGATGGATAGAATGGGATTGAAAGAAGGTGAAGTGATTCAGCATTCTATGATTTCTAAATCTATTGAGCGTGCACAGAAGAAAGTAGAGGAGAATAACTTTGGGGTTCGTAAACGCCTTTTAGAGTATGATGATGTAATGAATGCACAACGTGAAGTGGTTTACAAGCGTCGTTATAACGCACTCTTTGGTGAAAGGCTTCGCGTTGATATCGCAAATATGGTATATGATACTGCGGAAATAATCACAGAAGCAAACAAAGGTGCACAAGATTACAAAAACTTTGAGTTTGAATTAATTCGTTACTTCTCAACAAGCTCTCCAGTAACGGAAGCTGAATTTGAAAAATTACCGATTCAAGAAATCACTGGTAAAGTGTATAAAGCTGCTTTTGCTCATTATAAAGAGAAAATGGAGCGTAATGCTGAAATGGCATTTCCAGTTATCAAAAATGTGTACGAAACACAAGCTGATAAATACAAACGTATTTTAGTGCCTTTTACAGATGGTGTTAAAACGCTTAATGTCGCTACAGATCTTGAGAAAGCATACCAAACAAAAGGGAAACAATTAATAACAGACTTTGAAAAGAACATTACCCTAGCTATTATTGATGACTCTTGGAAAACACACCTTCGTAAGATGGATGAGTTAAAGCAATCTGTACAACTAGCGGTTCACGAACAAAAAGATCCTTTACTGATCTATAAGTTTGAAGCTTTTGAATTGTTTAAGAAGATGATTGAAAAAGTAAATAAGGAGGTGTTATCATTCTTATTTAAAGGAGAATTACCTAAAGAGAATCAACAACAGATAAAAGAAGCTCGCGAGGAAAGACGTGAACAAACACAGGAGCAGAAAGCAGAAATTCAGAATCTAGACGAGCGCTCTGCGCAATCTAGAAATGCAGGAGAAACACAACCTCAGCGTCAAGTAACAGAAACTATCACTCGTGAAATGCCAAAAATAGGCCGTAATGACAAGGTGACGATCAAGCACATAATGAGTGGTGAATCTAAGGAAGTGAAGTATAAGCAAGCTATTCCTCTTATCGCAAAAGGAGAATGGGTATTGACTGAAGCGTAGGCAGGAAGCTTAATAAAAATTAAAAATCTCGAAGTTTTAAAAGATTTCGAGATTTTTTTTGTGATTTTATTAATAGTACACCTTGGCAATGATGATAAGCCTTTTAGTATTTTTACTAGATCACTATTTCAATTATGAAAAAACCTAGAATCATCAAGTATTTTAAAATTGAATTAAAGTGGGCCATTATCTTTACCATAATGTCACTAGTATGGATATTGCTTGAGAAAACCCTAGGCTGGCACGCGGAAGAAGGTATTGCAGACCAGTGGTGGCTAACACTATTTTTCTTTCCATTTGCTATCATAATTTACTGGCTTGCCATGCGAGAAACAAGAAGACGAATTTACAAAAAAGTAATATCCTGGACAGAGTGTTTTTTATCTGGTCTATTAATGGCTTTTTTCGTAGCACTACTAACACCATTAGCGCAGTACATAACACACGATTTTATAACTCCAGAATACTTTGAGACTGTGAAGAACTACTCGGTCACTAATGACTTCATGAAAATTGAAGAGGCTAATGAATACTTTAACATTAACAACTATCGATGGAAAGCTGCTATCGGAGCTTTTTTAGGCGGAACAGTAGTTGCTGCCATAGGAGCTTTATTTTTGCGCACTTCTCATAAACCAGCATCTAAAATCACCCAATAATTATAGCGATTATTGCAAAATCAAATTACTATACGCAGCGCTTATTAAAATTTCGCGTTCTGTATCCCTAGATTTGTGATATCCATCAACTAGCACTCTATCGTACTGTTTGCGTTGACTCAGCTCCATATTCTTATTATATCTAAGGGTAGATCGCTTTCCGCTAAAGGAAACAGTGAATGAAGACGAAGGTATAATAATCCCTGTATCTGTATTATCAAGCCTAAGATCAATCTTCTTAAAATTATCACTCACTTTATCTATACGCAAAGCACCAAATGCTGATGTAATTTTTGCACTAGTTTCTAAAGTCCCAATGATCACTCCACTTGAGTTAGATGTCAGACTAATTTCACCTACCGTATTCAAGGTACATCTGTCTACAAATTTTACATACAGCTTACCATTTTTCCAATCGTTAATCACTACCGGAGCATAAGCCGCCGTGATATTAGTTTCTGCTCCTCCAATACTCTCCGCTTGAAACGGCGCATAATTAAGCACCGCCTTTACGTTACTCGCGCTGGCCATTCTTATCTCACCGTGACGCACATTAATCTCCGTTGCCGTTTCCTTAGGCATCCGGATAATCAGTGTTTTCTTTCCACGAGGAATCTTATTGACCGTACCGTTTGTAGATCCTTCTATGACATAGGTTTTGTTCCCATTTTCATCTGTCTCTACTTTTTGAGTGTAGCTCATCCCACTATTCTTAAACTGCGCTTCCATCTTCTTCATCGTCACTTCCATCTGGTTTTCCATCTCCTTCATATTATCTTTACTCGTCACTCCTTCTTTTTCTGAACTTAGCATTTTCTTTTCAAAAGCTACCATATATTCTTTTGGGTTTTTCTGAAACGCCTCATAATCAAAATCTATCCCACTCATTTGAGACAATAGCGTATCTGTCATGCCTGGCATAGAAAACATAGAAGATTGACTTGCAAAGAAATCTTGCATAAATGGATCCGAAATAGAAACATTGGTCAAGGCATCCGTCATAGAATTTCTACCTAAAGGATTAGAAGGTCCTCCCATAGAATGCACTACAACCCCTTTATCCGTTTCTGTAATAGAGAAATCCCAGGCATCAAAAAGTCTTTGCTTTTCTTCTTTTGAAATATCATCACCCTCTATGAGCGCTTCAATCTCAATTTTGTTCTTATCCCAACTCTCAAATATAATCTGAGTGTAGGCAGTATTTAACTTCACTATCTTATCTGAAGCAGCTCTAAAACTCTCCACATATTTTTTCTGTCCGAAAACAGAAACTGAAACTAACAATACGCCAATGACAGTAACGCTAAGCTTGTATTGAATTAAATTGTTCATCATTTTGGTTTTTTAGTTCTTTTAATTTTTCCTTTAGTTTGAATAGCAATTCTAACCTAAATTTTAAATTATCTATCTGTGCAGTTAATATGGCTTCTGTAGGACCAACTTCTACCATTTCTACACTTAGCTCTTTATAAGCAGTGTCTAGATCTCCTAAACGTGCCATATACCCCGCCACTAATTCTTGATTTTCTTCAGAAAACTCGAGCGATGCTAACTGCACATTGATACTCGTTTTATAAAAATTCTCTATCTGTTTGAGTTCTGGCGATATATCTGCCATCGTCACTTGCTTTTCTACTTTGGTAACATCATCTACAACTACCATTTCTAAACCTTCTATCGCAGGTGTCCCTATGTTATTCCACCCAAAGATACCTAGTCCTATTATTAGCACAGCAGCTACCGCCCATTGTAACCAAGGAGATTTCTGTTTTTGTTTTTCTGAGCTCAACTCCTTTGCAAGTCTTGCTTCAAAACGAGCTTCATGACCCGCAGGAAGAGTGCTTTTAGCTTCCGGCCTATTACGCATCAATTTTCTAAGATCCTGTGCCATATCGTAAATGTTTAAGTGTTTCTTTGAGTTGAATACGGCCCCTGTGTAAAATAGTCCTTGATGTATTCTCACTCATATTCATTATTTCTCCTATTTCTTGATGGTCATAGCCTTCTAGCAAATACATCTGTATCACCACACTGTATTTTTCTGGTAAAGCAGCGATCGCCTTTTTCACCTCATCAACGGTACTTGACTCTGCGATATCCCAATCACTCTGTTCTTCGGCGATGTAGCCTACTTCTTCATTGAGCTGGATCATCTGCATCTTTTGAGCCTTAATAGCATCTAGACACGTATTAATTACAATACGCTTCAGCCACGCCCCAAACGTCACTTGACCACTAAACTGATGTATTTTTTTAAACGCTTTAATAAATCCTTCCTGCATAGCATCTTCGGCAGCAGCAGTGTCTTTCATATACCTGTTCGCAATAATATACATGCCCCTACTGTACTGCTTATAAAGCTGCATTTGGGCGCGCTGGCTATTATCTCTGCACTGTTCAACAAGTAATTGTTCAGACAATTGTTAGATGGTTTTGATTGCTGTTCGGGTTAAAGACGAGAAGATTGCTAGGCCGTTTCATAATGGGTTTCAATCTTTAAAATTTCATTAGTGATAAAGATAAAGGAGTTTAACGCTTTCGCGAAAATATCCATCTCATTATTAATTAATATATTTACAATTAATAAATTATAGATTATGAAAAGCAACTACCGCTCGATCCTTCTTGTTTTCGCGTTGAGCGTAACAACCATTACATTTGCTAATAAGTTAGGGGGTAACGATACGTGTACAGGCGCGGTCAATTTAAGCTGTGGCGATGTTTATACCGGTGACACCGCAGACAACACTGACACAGGTGGCAGTGCCGCACCAGATGAGTTTTACAAGTATACAGGAGATGGATCTCTTGAAGAAATCACCATTAGCTTATGTTCAGATATTACAGATTATGATAGTTATTTAAGGGTCTTTACAGACTGCACGTTCACTTCTGAAGTGATAGCAAATGATGACAGCTGCGAACTTCAATCTGAAGTGTCTTTTTTATCTGACGGTACCGCAACTTACTATATTATGGTAGAAGGGTACCAAGCGAACAGTGGTATGTATCAAATAGAAATCAATTGTGTCACTGGCTTGACAAACGACAGTTGCACTTTTGCCACTCCCATTACCTGCGGTGACGCCATAGCAGGTGAGACGACAATGGATACAGATTCTGGTTTTAATGAATCACCTGACGAATTTTTTATATTTACAGGAGATGGCTTTGAACAAGAGGTGACTGTAACTCTGTGTGACGGTGGTACAGACTACGATTCTTGGTTGCGTGTTTTTTCCGCCTGCGATTTGAATAATCAAATTACCAATAATGATGACACCTGCGAGCTTGCCTCTCAAGTAACGTTTGAATCTGACGGGATTTCCTCCTATATAATTATGGTAGAAGGATATCAAGCTAATAGCGGTGATTTTAGTCTTTCTATTTCTTGTTCAGGACCGCCTATGCCACCACCTAATGATTTGATAGAAAACGCTATTGAATTAGAAAATGATGGTTCCGGTTTTTATTATACAGACGAAAACGTAATGACCCAAGATGCAACAGCAGAAGAAGGTGGTACTATGAGTTGTTCGCTTGACGGAATAAATGGAGTTTGGTATAAGGGCTTGACGCAAACAAGTTATGAACTTTATGGCGCTATAAATTCTCCAGAAGGAATACGAGCCGTTATCTTTTTTACCGCCCCATCATTGAATGCCACCATCGATGAGTTAACTAAAATAGACAATGATTCTAATCCTTGTTTTACTGGTGACTCTGCTATTGCATACATCGATTTTCAAACGGTTTTTTATGCTTTTGCGGCAAATATGGGAGCTCCCTCAAATATTGACATCTCTGGCGTTACTCTTGGGATGGAAACAAATTTATTTTCTGGATTTACGATATTACCTAATCCAGCAAATGATTTTCTAAGCCTAGATAACAGTAATCCCATCGAACAGCTAAGAGTAATAAATGTTTTAGGTCAAACTATCTTATCTAAAAAAGTAGGGGCTACAAATACAAAAATTGACATTTCGGCTTTAAAGGTAGGCACCTATTTTGCAGAAGTGACTATTGAAGGTTCAACAAACACCTATCAATTTATCAAAAAGTAAAACGAGTATTCCTAAACGAAAAAAGCTCGAACCGTATGGCTCGAGCTTTTTTCATTTTTTAAAATTTTTATTTACTCGTCTAAAAGTAAATTAAGCGTAACCGTAATATTATCGCGAGTTGCCTTAGAGAACGGGCACACTTCATGTGCGCTATTTACTAAACGCTCCCCAGTTTCTATATCTACTCCAGGAATAAAACAGTCTAGGGTCGCCTCCAGTACAAAACCACCTTCTTCATCATCACAGAAACCAATGGTTGCTTCCACGCTTATTTGACTATCATCTATTTTAATATTCTTTGCCTTGGCAACTGCCTGTATCGCTCCTCCAAAACATGCCGCGTAAGCCGCTCCAAATAACTGCTCTGGATTTGCACCATCGCCTCCATCACCGCCCATACCTTTTGGTACAGAAAGGTTAAAATCAATAGGTCCTTCTTCAGACTTTACTTTTCCCGCTCTTCCTCCTAGGGCTGCAGAAGTTGCTTCATATAGTGTTTTCATCGTTTTATATTTTATGTATTGTAAGTGGTGACAATATACTACGAAGACTTTTTTATATAAAACATAGATTCATAAAATTGTCATAAATTCGTAGTATGGGAATCACAGGTAAGAACAAGTCGGCATTACATGAGCAGGAAGGCATAGCGCAACCTGATTCGTTTAATACCGCGGCTGCCCAAAAACTCATGCAGAACCGAAAGAAAAAGCAAGAGGTTATGCAACTCTTCTCCGGCATTCAAGCGGGAGATAAAACCGCTTTAAGCAGAAGTATTACCCTTATAGAAAGTACGGCGCCACACCATCAAGCTCAAGCAAAAGACCTAATTGCCTTATGCCTACCCTTGGCAAACAAGTCACAACGCATTGGTATTACAGGCGTTCCTGGCGTGGGCAAAAGCACCTTCATCGAAGCCTTTGGAAAATTACTCACCTCAAAAAACCGTAAAGTAGCGGTGCTCGCTGTAGACCCTAGTAGCTCCATAAGCAAAGGAAGCATTCTAGGAGATAAAACAAGAATGGAAGAGCTAGTCAAAGATGACAACGCCTTTATTCGTCCTTCAGCTAGTGGAGATTCACTTGGCGGCGTGGCGCGCAAAACCCGCGAGACCATCATACTCTGTGAAGCGGCAGGGTTTGACACCATTGTTATAGAAACCGTAGGCGTGGGTCAAAGCGAGACCACCGTTCACTCGATGACGGATTTCTTTTTACTACTGAAATTAGCCGGAGCGGGAGATGAGCTCCAAGGGATCAAACGCGGTATTATGGAAATGGCAGACACCATTGTTATTAATAAAGCCGATGGCGAAAATGTGCGAGCAGCAAAATTGGCCAAAGTAGAATTTAACAGAGCGCTGCATCTTTACCCTCCTAAAGAAAGCGACTGGACTCCAAAAACCCTTACCTGTAGCGCATTACAAAATGATGGCATACAAGAAGTATATGACATCATCGCCCAATACATTGAGCAAACCAGAGCATCAGACTATTTTCAACATAAACGGAATGAGCAAAATAAGTTCTGGTTATTGCAAACGATAGAGAGCCAACTCAAGACAGGTTTTTATTCAAATCCAAAAATCAAAGAGGAACTTAAAAAGCAATTGAAATTGATTGAAGAGAATAAAACTACTCCCTTTGAGGCTGCAGAGGTCTTAATTAAAAGCACGATAAAATAGTAGAATTAACTAATAAAACTCTCCCTAAACCAAGTCACCTGAGCTTCTAAACCTTCCTTCAAGGAGGTCTGAGGATTGTAGTTAAGTATGCGCCTTGCCTTATCAATATTTGCTTTGGTACGGGATTGATCTCCAGGCCGTGACGGTTGACGGTCTATTTTTACGGCGAACCCTAGAATCGATTCAACCGTTTCTATTCCCGTTTTGGTGGTGTTTTCTTCTTCGGTACCTAAGTTGAAAACTTCGCCGTTACAGGCTTCTTGATGATCGAGTACAGACACAATACCGTCTACAATATCTTGAACATAGGTAAAGCTACGTAGATGCTTAGCACTGCCTTCAAAAAGCGGAAACGGCTTTTTGTTTAGCCCGCAATCTATTAATCGCGTGTATAATTTATCTGGACGTTCTCGCGGGCCGTATACAGAATAGAGACGTAAAGAAGTTGCTTCTAGCAATCCGCGACGACTATATGCTAGCACGAGCTGCTCTGCAGCCTGTTTAGTCACACCATACCAAGATGCTGGTAATGGAGCTTGGTCTTCAGTCAATGTTGCTTCGAGTCCATATATAGAGGATGTGGCAATATTAACAAAGTAAGGTTTTGAAGAAAGTGTTTCTATCACATCAAGCATCCGCTGTGTTGCCAGAAAATTATTAGTGTAATAATCTTCAAAACTAGAACTAGCAGAAATACCAGGCTGTGCGGCAAAATGAAATATAGCATCTATTTCATTAGTGATTAGAGTGCTTGTATCATCAGTTCTTAGGTCTAAATGATGAATGGTGATATTTTGTTTCCTTAAAATTTCAGCATTAAGCTCTTTCAAAGCTACATCATAATAAGGAGAAAAATTATCAATACCGATTACGGTATGTCCCAATGAATGGAGTCGCTCACAGGTGTGAGAACCAATAAATCCAGCGGCACCGGTAACAAGAATTTTCAAAAGCAAAGAGATTTTATGAAGATACAAAGTAACATATTTTTTAGCTTCTTTCAAGGGTATCGTAAAGTCTTTAAAAAAAGGATATTTTTGCACAAACCGCCGCAGCTATGAACCAATTTACGATTATCGTTCCTGTGTATAATGAGCAGGATAATCTCACTCGCGTGGAGCAAGAGCTACTGGCTTATATACAAATTGCAAGTAAAAAAACATCCATACTTTTTGTCAACGACGGCTCTAAGGACGACAGTCAAACAATGATTGAAGATATTTGTGCACGTAATGAGACATTCTCGTTTGTATCATTTAAAGAAAATAGAGGCTTGAGTGCTGCCATAAAGGCGGGTTTTGACGCTGTAGAAACAGAATACGTAGGCTACATAGACAGTGACTTGCAAACGGCCCCTTCAGACTTTAATATCTTACTAGAAAAAATAGGAGCATATGATCTTGTGACGGGTGTTCGTGCCAATCGCAAAGACAGCTTTGTAAAAAACATGTCATCTAAAATTGCCAATGGAATCCGTCGCAGTTTCACACATGATGGGATGGATGACACGGGCTGCCCATTAAAAGTAATTAAAACAGATTTTGCAAAACGCATCCCTATGTTTAAAGGGCTGCATCGATTTTTACCCGCGATGATTTTATTGCAAAATGGCACCGTTTTACAAATACCCGTTCAACATTTCCCAAGGTTGGCAGGTGAAGCAAAGTTTGGTGTTTGGAATCGACTTGTTGGTCCTTTAATGGATTGCTTTGCTTATTTATGGATGAAGAAAAAATACATCAACTATGAGGTTGCAAAAAAAGGATGATAGAAATATTTAGCTATATCACCATCGTTGGGCTTACAGGGCAAGGTCTTTTTTTTAGCCGTTTCTTATTTCAATTGGTCCTTTCAGAAAAAAGCAAGAAAGTCATTACCCCTTCCATATTCTGGAAATTGAGTTTATTGGCTTCCATTATCTTCTTTATTTATGGGTATTTGCGTGAAGATTTTTCAATCATGCTTGGACAATCGATTACCTATTTTATTTACATCCGCAATTTACAATTGCAAGGTGAGTGGAAAAAATTACACAAGTTTTTTCAGATTTTAATTTTCATTTTTCCAGTACTTATTGGCGTGTATGCGTTTAACAATAATGTGATGGACTACAATACTTTTTTTAGAAACGAAAACATTCCAGGATGGCTACTTACCTTAGGTATTGTGGCTCAACTGGTGTTTATCTTTAGATTTATCTATCAATGGATTTCTTCGGAAAAGCACAAAAAATCGCACTTACCACTTGGCTTTTGGATCATTAGTCTATTAGGGTCTTCCCTCATTTTGACCTACTCCATTTTAAGAGAAGATCTTGTATTATTTCTAGCGCATTCTATTGGGATGCTCGTATACGCACGCAATATTTATTTATGGAGAAAAGAACACAAAGATGAAGTTTGAGACCAAACACATTTTATGGTTACTAGCGGCTTGTGTTGCTATCTTCTTTGTACATCTCGATGCGCTGCCAGTAAACATTATGGAGGCGCGCAACTTTGTGACTGCCCGCGAAATTTTGTTCGATGACAACTGGCTACTCACTACCATTAACGGTGACGCTCGTTACCAGAAACCACCATTGCCCACGTGGCTTACCGCTATTTCTGCAAGCCTTTTTGGTCTAGAATCTTTGTACGTATTGCGATTGCCTGCCGCTTTACTTGCAATGTTTGGCGTGTATTTCTTCTATCGTTTCATCAGCAAACTGACAAAACATTCAGAGCTCGCATTTATAAGTTCGCTTATTTTGATCACGTCATTCTATTTCACATTTGCCGGCCGTAATGGTCAGTGGGATATCTTTACCCACGGGTTTATGATGGCTGCAATTTATTTTTTATTCGAGTTTTTCTCTACTTCAGAAAAGCGCTATCGCAATGCCCTGTTGGCTGCACTTTTTATTGGACTCTCCTTTATGAGTAAAGGCCCTGTATCACTTTACGCGCTGCTTTTACCTTTTGTTATTGCGTATGGTATTGTATTTAAATTTAGAACATTTCAGAAAAAATGGCTGCCTTTCCTATTGCTCTTAGTTGTTGCCTTTGTCATTTCTGGCTGGTGGTATTGGTACACCTACACCTTTGATCCAGAAAACGTCACGCGTATTACCGATAAAGAAACGGCAAACTGGACCAGCTACAATGTGAAGCCTTTTTATTATTACTGGAGCTTCTTTATACAGACAGGGTTGTGGACAATCCCTGCATTTATAAGTCTTTTATATCCTTATTTAAAAAATAAGGTATGTAATAAAAAAGCGTATCTCTTTAGTTTTCTATGGACCATCATCGCAGTAATACTTTTATCAATCATCCCAGAAAAGAAGCAACGATATTTGCTCCCCGTGATACTCCCACTTGCTTTTAATACTGGGTTTTATATAGAATACCTCTTTCGTTCTTTTTCTGAAATGCGCAAGGTTAGAGAATCGGGACCTGTGTTTTTACATTTTGGAATCGTCGGGATAGTGGGCATCTTATTTCCTTTTGTTGCTGGGTATTTATTTTGGGGTGCGCTAGGAGATTATTTGTTTTGGTATATCGTGCTTTCTGCAGCTACTTCTATTGTAGGCTACTTTATTCTCTTTTCATTATACTATAGAAGAATTAAATCTGCGTTCTACGCTACCATTACTTTTACGGCTGTCATCTTAGTATTTGGCTTGCCTACTATTGGAATTTTAAACACAAACCCTGTCCAGAAAAACATGTCTCAATTAACCCTATGGGAGAAAAACAACAATATAAAAGTGTATGAGTTTTCTGCATTTACACCAGAGTTTTTGTGGTTTTATGGTGATAAAATGGAAAATGTGTATTTAGGTGAAAGTAAAGAATTAAGGCCTTCAGATGATGTGTTTGGTGTATTAGTAAACACGCAAACCGAAAAATGGTTTTTGCCGGCCTTTAACACATACGACCTAAAAATGGTAGATCAATATGACTTAAACCCAATGCCACTAGGAGAGAAGGGTCACAATAAACGACTACATCGCTATCTGTATGTGGTTTCTCCTAAGCAGTAATCCAACGCGCTTTTGCACGCATCAATAGTTTGTGAAAAACCCAACCAAAGACTCCACCTATAGCCATCCCCGTGATTACATCTAATGGATAATGAACACCTAAGTAAATACGACTGTACCCTATAAGAACTGCCCAAGCTAATAAGAAAAACGGTAGATAGTAATATTTAGATTTTAAAAGTAAGCTTACAAAAACCGCCGTTGCCATACTACTGGCGGCGTGTGCAGAAAAATAGCCATAACGGCCACAACGTTTTGCCACATAGCGGATGAACTCATCTAACTCTGCCACTTGACAAGGTCTGGGACGTTTAAATCCGTGTTTAAAGAAGTTGCCTAGTTGGTCTGTACATGTAATCATTAACGCGGTTGCAATTAAAATGAGCGCGGTCGTTTTAAGTCCAAACTGCTTATAAATTAGCACCAGCAAGAAAACATAGAGCGGAATTGACGACCATTTTTCGGTCGCAAAAAGCCAAAATCCATCCCAAGAAGTATTGCCTAATCCATTTAGGAAGAGGAAAAATTCTGTGTCATATTTCAGTAGTTGTTCTATCACTTTTACTCTTCGTAAAGCGCTACTTCTTTATCATAGAAGGCTGTCGCTTCATTGATAAAGTTTTCTGTTTCTGTTTCCAGTTCTTTCTGGTCGTGCTGGTCAAACTCTTCTAACCACTCCACCTCATCATTCTCAAGATTAATTATAAAACGCGGAAACTCTGTACGGATTATAAAAATAGCGTCTGGATAATCACTGTTATCGCCCATTAAATACTTCGGAATTTCCATATATCAACTTTGTTTATTTTATTAATTTTGAATCATTGAAAAATTGATTTCCTTAAATTACCCTTCTGTCTAAGGTGAAAATCGGAGGAAATTATTGTTCCAAAACTTCGGCAGTGCTCGCACTGCTTCTTAATTTTTTTGAAAGATAATTAAATCTCATAAATAATAATATTCCAGACACGGTAAGTCCTGCAAGTAATCCTATCCAGATCCCGCTGCTGGCATATGCGGTGTGCAAACCTAAGTAATATGAAATAGGGAAACCTACTAACCAGTAAGCAATAAAGGTAATCAAAGTGGGGATCATCACATCTTGCATGCCTCTTAAGGCACCTAATGCAACCACCTGTATCGTATCTGAAATCTGGAATACCGCAGCGATTAATAGTAAGGTGCCTGCGATACTAGCTACTTCTGTATTGTCTGCAAATTCTGCTAGATTATCAAAGTCCAAATACATTTTTGGCAATGCTGCATAAAAAACGAAAAGGAAGATCGCAAATACGGCAGCTAATATGGTAGACAGCAAAAAGATAGAAAACGCAATACGCCTCAATTCATCAAAACGTTTTAATCCTTTTTGATTCCCAACGCGAATCATTGCGGCTACACTAAAGCCCATCGCGACCATAAAGGTCATAGAAGCGAGGTTTAAGGCAATCTGGTTTGCAGCTTGTGGGTTTTTACCTAAGATTCCTGACAGCCATATAGCTGCGGTAAAAATGGCGACTTCAAAAAACATTTGCAAGGCAGATGGAACACCTAAGTTAGCAACTTTAGCCAACATCTTTTTTGAAAGTTTAAATAACTTGATGTGCACCACAAATGGTCGTGCCTTAGTATCCTTATAAAGTAGAAACCAAAGATAGATCACCATAATCACGCGTGAAGCTAAGGTACCAATTGCTGCTCCTACAATTCCTAATTCTGGAGCGCTAAACTTCCCAAAAATGAACATATAATTCAAAACCACATTGACCACGTTTGCCGCAATCGTAGCATACATAGGATATCGCGTGAGCGACAAGCCATCGCTAAATTGCTTAAAAGCTTGAAAGACTATCAGCGGAAACAATGATATAGCAACAAGATTAAGATATGGCATTGCGAGTGCAACAACTTCTTCTGGTTGTCCCATATGATACATTACAGGTTTTGCTAAAAAAATAGCGGCCACTAAAAAAGCGCCCAACACCGTACATAAAAACAAGCCGTGTTTAAAAGAAGACTTTCCTTGTTTAAAATTATTCTCACCATCTGCCTCAGCGACAAGTGGTGTTATAGCTGTAGAGAAACCGATCCCTAATGACATCGCGATAAACATAAAACTATTTCCCAAAGAAACAGCAGCAAGTTCTGCCGTCCCTAATTGCCCCACCATTATGTTATCTACAAGCGCCACAACGGTATGCCCTAGCATCCCCAATATAACTGGAGTTGCAAGCTTCAAATTGTATTTAAATTCTCGGGTGTACTGAGAGAGAAACAAGGCAATTGGTTTTCCGCAAAAATAGTCAACCTTGCCTGCAAAAGGAATAAAATGTATATTTATATTTTGTAGATTTAGACGCCAGTCTTTAAGCTGTTGGCAATGAAAATTAGCAATCGGTAAAATATAAAAAAGGACAATGCAATACAAAGCAGCAACCGTAGATGAATACATCGTGCAACTCCCTGAAGAACGTCAGGTGCTTGTAAAAAAACTACGCAAACTGGCTAATGACAAATTGCGCAAAGGCTTTGAAGAAACCACATATTATAATATGCCTGCGTCGGCGCTACCACATGCTACCTATCCTGACGGCTACTATTATGATCCTATCATCCCTTTGCAATTTTTAAACATTGCTTTGCAGAATAACTTTATGGCGGTGTATCGCACTGGCTGTTATGCAGGTGTAGCACTGATAGAATGGTTTAAAAATGAATATCCTAAACACATAAAAACCAAAATCGATATAGGGAAAAGCTGTATTCGATTTAAGAAGATGAAGACGATTCCTTATGAGCCCCTTGGCCAGTTTTTCTCAAAAGTAACCGTTGCAGCGTGGATCGCGCGATATAAAAGCGTGATTAAAAAGCAGTGATCTATCCCCTCGCCCATTTTATAAAACTTCCAGAACTTCGATTGCCTTCGGAAATACTGCACATTGAACCCTTTGGGCTTTCTGAAGCTGCACTTGATGATGCTATCGCTGTGTTGCTGCCTAATATTATATTGGGCAAACAAGGAGAATTCCTTTTTTCTGAAACGATAAAAGCCGCAACAAACTTTACATTGCTTGCAGCAAACATTCAAGTGAATGACGAGAAACGAACCATTGGTGAACTTGATTACATAGTAAAGAATTGCAGCACCCATGAGGTTTTCCATATAGAATTAGCGTGCAAATTTTACCTCTTAAAAGAAGATGAGCACGCAACTTTAGAAGGCCAATGGATAGGACCCAACCTTAAAGACACGTTGCTTGACAAGCTACAGAAATTTTCTAAAAGTCAGTTTCCTTTACTCCGGCATCCTGCTGCAAAAGCTATCTTATCGAGTCTTGGTATTTCAGAAACTATACTGCAGCGTTATTGCGTGAAGGCGATGCTCTTTGTTCCTGAAACTTTTAGTGAACAACTGCCCCGACACTATCAAAACTGTGTGAAAGGAATCTGGATCAAACATAGAGATCTTACCTTAAAACCAAAAGCAACCTACGCCATCCCGTCCAAAAGAGAATGGCTCTTAGCTCCTGAAAAAATAAGCACTTGGTATTCAAGTGATCACATTTCAGAAACAATAAGAGAACAGATAGTACTGAAAAAATCGCCTTTGATTTATGAAAACCTGGAGGGTTGTATCACTGTATTCTTTGTTGTTTGGTGGGAATAATTTCATCTAACTTCAGAAAGCCTAACATAATCCATTATAAAATTAGCGCAATACGTAAAAACCTATACAATAGGGATTTTATTAAGATTGTAATTTTCTAACGTCTCTTAAATTCCACTCGAAACAAAACAACTTGAGCTTACTTGCCATCATTTACAATCGGCTAGATGAATATTGACGTTAAAACAAAAGCTATTTCTGTACCAGAGGTAAGAATCGCTATGAAAGAGGAAGGAATCCAAGTTCTGGTAATCGATGTAGATATTGCGGGTTAGGATAAAGAAGGGTTATCGATCGCTGTTGAAGCTGAAGTAAGTGTCACAGCGTAAGAATCAAAAATACAGGAAGTCATTATTGATTAGCCTTTACTTATAAACTCCAAGTTCTTTTTAAAGTTCTTGGAGTTTTTTTACGCTCTATTTTGACTGAAATTTTCTTGATCTATTTTTTAATCACCGTCATTTCAGATGTTGTGCCGTGTGTGTCAAATAGGTAGATAAGACTTGCCATCGCAGCACCGCCTAGCTCTAGTTCACGTTTGTTAACCGCATCAAAAGTATCATTTGCAGCGTGATGATGATCAAAATAACGTTGTGAATCAGGTCTCAAGCCAGCGAGTACCATCCCCTCTTCTTTAAGTGGACCGATATCTGCGCCACTACCGCCTCTTTCAAAATAATGAATTAAATAAGGCTTGAACAATGGTTTCCAGCTTTCCACTTGCTTGAAGTTCTCTTCATCCAGATCAAATGAAAACCCTCTAGGTGTAAATCCACCTGCGTCGCTTTCTAAAGCAAATACGTGGGTCTCCTTCTTGAGTCGCGCCTCTTCTGCATATTTTTTTCCGCCACGAAGTCCGTTTTCTTCATTCATAAAAAGCACCACGCGGATGCTGTGTTTTGGTTTATACCCAATTTCTTTAAAGAGACGAAGCACTTCCATTGATTGCACGACCCCTGCTCCATCATCATGAGAACCGTCCCCTAGATCCCAAGAATCCAGATGACCACCCACGACCATGTATCTATCAGGGAATTGGCTTCCTGTAATTTCGCCAATCACATTATGGCTTAGTACATCATCAAATGTTCTACAGTTCTGTTTAAAGTAAAAATAAAGGGAGGGAAGTATTTTTAAGGCACTACTCAGATAATCTGCACCGTTTGTACTAATCGCACAAGCGGGAATCCTTTGATCTGCTGGCGTGTCTCCATAAGACATAGCGCCTGTATGTGGGAGGTCATCTGCACGGAGATTCATAGAACGAACAACGACAGCAACCGCTCCATATTTTACTGCTTCCATCGCTCCTGCGTATCGCTGGTCTACACAACCACCATAGGCCGCAAATGTATTTATAAGGTCTGCTTGCATAGGGCGATTATAGAAAACAATCTTACCCTCTATTTTTTCTTTTCCTAAAGTAGCTAATTGATCTAGGCTCGTTACTTCTATCACCTGTGCTTTGATCCCTGATGGAGGTGTTGCGATAGAACCGCCTAAAGCACAAATATCTGTTGTTGATGTCTGTCCCGGCCCCGTTTCTATAAAAGCATACTCCTTCTGACCACGTGTCCATTTTGGAACCATAACCGGCTGTAACCATACTTTATCTAAGCCTAAGATCTCTAGTTCTTCTTGGGTATATACTACCGCTTTTTCTGCATTGAGCGAGCCCGAAAGTCGGCCGCCTATTTCATTAGATAAATGAGCCAACCAGTCATAGCTCTTACCATTAAGTAGGGCAGTGTTATAAATAGATTTAATAAGAGTAGAATCTTTCTTGAAGCTTGTTTGTGCTTGAAGTAAGCCGGCAACAAAAACAAACATGAGGGTAATAATCTTTCTTTTCATACCCGAAAAATACAAAACTTAGCGACTATGTGCTAAATCGTGTTTGTTTTTCTTAGGTCTTTTTCTGAGAGTGTTGTTGTTTGGGTTTTTTGAGGTGGATCTGGCAAAGGCTTTGTGCAGACCATTGTGAGGGTTTAATTATGTGCGCGTGTAAGCAAACGTTTTTTCTTCAGCTTGCTTTTTATTCCTGTTCCTTAAAATTAAAATACTTAATATCGCTCCTAACATGAACCCAAAAATAGATATCGTCCGAAATTCAATAACTGTAAATAAAAAATAGACATCTGTAAAGGGTTTCTTTTTTTGCTCTCAATAGAACCTTTCTTTACTAGTTTCGAAATGTTTTTTAGTTTGTTCAATATTTTTTCTCTAAAACTTGGTAACCTTTACGTGCATTGCTAGTTACGTGGATAAACAAATACGAACCGGAGAAAATCCCAAAAGAGTTTTTAATAGCTCGCTTTATTAAATAAAAAAAGTGGTCAAACTTATAAGATAATTTAATGCGGGCGGGTCGGTATAGTAATACCCTACTCTTCCTCTAATCGCGCAATAAACTCGTGAATACGCGCTTTGGTTTTGTCGTCGAGCTCCGGCTCTTTAATGTCTGCATACTGTTGTAATTCTTGCAACATGATACTTGCTACAATCAAACGTGCCGCAGGCTTATCGTCGCTTGGGATCACATACCAAGGCGCATGAGGTTTTGAAGTTCTATTTAAGACATCTTCATAACAGGTCATATAGTCTGCCCACAAGTCTCTTTCATCTAAATCTCCTGCGGAGAATTTCCAGTTTTTATTCGGTTTATGTAACCTTCTCAACTGGCGGTTTTTCTGTTCGTCTTTAGAGAGGCTCAAGAAAAATTTAAAAATGATCGTACCGTTCTCTGAGATTGTTTTTTCAAAGTTGTTAATTTGCTCAAAACGTTTGTCCCAGAACGATTGGTCAACATCTGTAACCGATGTCACGTCTGGAAGATTTTCGCCCAAAATATAATTAGGATGTACGCGCGTCACTAAGACGTTTTCGTAATGAGTTCTATTAAACACGCCAAACTTACCTCTAGCCGGCAGGGCAATATAATGACGCCATAAAAAGTCGTGTTTTTTTTCTAAATCTGTAGGTACTTTAAAGCTATGAACCACAACCCCACGGGCATTAAAATCTTTAAAAACTTCGCGAATCAAGCTGTCTTTTCCAGCGGCATCCATCCCTTGTAAACACACTAACACAGCGTACTTTCCGTGCGCATACAAGGTATCCTGCAGTTTCCCTAGACGTTCTCGTGTATCTTCAAGCTCTGCTTCTATCGCCTTTTTGTCTGCCTGAAAATCAACTTTTGTCATGGCACCTTTTATAGAAATAGGCCCCTCAACTTTATATTCTGAAATGTTCACCTTTTTCATACCTTCTTATTTTGTTGCAAATAGTTTTACGTCCTTTTCGCTCACTTCGCTACCGCCCAAAATGATAAGGCGTTCTATTACATTACGCAGTTCTCTAATGTTTCCTGTCCAGTCATATTCTTGCAACAACTTAACTGCCTTATCTGTAAAATTCTTTTTTGCAGTACCGTGTTCCTCTGCAATGCGACTGGTGAAATGAGCAATCAGCATAGGAATATCTTCTCTTCGCTCATTAAGTGATGGCACTTTTATGAGTATCACGGCAAGACGATGGTATAAATCTTCTCTAAAATTTCCTGCTGCGATTTCCTTTTTTAAATCTTTATTTGTAGCAGCAACCACGCGCACATCTACTTTAATGTCCCTATCACTCCCTACGCGTTGCACCTTATTTTCTTGCAGCGCACGCAATACTTTAGCTTGTGCAGAAAGGCTCATGTCGCCTATTTCATCTAAGAAAATAGTACCCCCATTAGCCGCTTCAAATTTTCCTGCTCTATCTTTATTTGCCGAAGTAAATGCACCTTTTACGTGACCAAAAAGTTCGCTCTCGATTAATTCACTCGGGATTGCCGCACAGTTCACCTCAATCATAGGTCCTTTAGAACGGTCACTTTTTTGATGAATCCAGTGCGCTACTAGTTCTTTTCCAGTACCATTAGGGCCTGTGATAAAAACTCTGGCTTCTGTTTCGGCCACCTTTTCTATCATTTCTTTTATTTGAGTAATGGCCGGCGAATCACCAATCATCTCATACTTCTTGCCTACTTTCTTTTTTAAGCGCGTATTCTCAACCACAAGCTCATTTCGGTCCAACGCATTACGCACTGTGTTAAGCAATCTGTTAAGATCTGGTGGTTTTGAAATATAATCAAAAGCACCTAGGCGCATTGTATGTACCGCCGTATCTAAATCGCCGTGACCAGAGATCATCACCATAGGTGTTTCTGGCTTTATTTTCTTAACCGCCTCTAGCACCTCAACGCCGTCCATCTTGGGCATTTTTATATCACAAAGCACGAGGTCGTAATCTTCCTTTCTTATGAGTTCGATACCCACTAGGCCATCCTCGGCTTCTGTAACTTCGTACGTGTTGTTTTCTTCTGAAAGAATTTTTACGAGTACGCGTCTAATGGCAGCTTCGTCTTCTATAATAAGTATTTTTGGCATTTTTATAGTTTAAATTTCACGCCAGTTCTTGCGTAAATATTATTTGTATCGTTAATTGTATAGATATCGTTTGCGTCTTTGTCTCTTATACGGATATCGTTGATTATCGTCCAGCCCCCATAAACATAGAACAAGAGATGCTTTGTAAAACAATATTCATAGCCTAAACCAGATAAGGCCGTGGTCATAGATATATTTTCTCCTACGCGCACCGTAGCGTCATTAGGGTCATTTTGGAATGCGATATCTCCCCGGATGTTCGCAAAAAAACCATCTAATGTCACGAAGACATTTACTGCTTGCTTATCATTAAAGCGGTATTTCACATTTGATTTTGGCACTCCAACGGCGTACGACCACTTAGGGGCAAACTCACGGTAATAGTTAATAATAGGTAAAGGGAATGGTCTTCCAGCGGTGGTGCTATAAGATAAACCTAAAATTAAACGCCAAGGCCTAGCACCCATGTTTGATTCATCAAGATCTGTTTTATCTTTTATCAAGAAGGCCGCCCCTTCAAAAATAAAATCTTCGCGTTCAAGATCTCCAGAAAAATTTGAAGCTGCTATTACTCCACCTTGAAAGACATAACGCCAATCATTCTTCATCTTATCTGTATATCCCAAACTCAAAGTAAGGGATTGGTACCGTTCTAGATTTAAATCTGAAAATGGAAGTTCATCTCCCAGTTTTAAGTTTACATTACGATAGCCAATACCGGGAACTAGATAACCATCTTCGTTTAATTCTATAGGGACATTAATAAAAGTTCTTACTCTTCTAAAAGAGTTGTCAGATTTTCCTTGCGGGAAATAAGTAAACTCTAATCGCGCGAGGTCTGTAACTTGCGATTGCATTGTATTCACGAAAAGGCCTATTAATACTGCAAGTAGAAAAAAGTTTTTCATGTGGGGCAATTAGATTTTTAATTAATCAATCGCTAAGTTATCTGAATCTGAACCACTTTTAGTTACACTTGTGTTAAATAAATGAACATCTCGCTGTGGGAATGGGATCGTAACATTATTCTCTCTGAATAAGCGATCTATCCTAAAACGAATCGCACTTTTTATTTTTGGATCTGTAAAACTGTCATTAAGGAAAAAAAGTACTGAAAAATCAAGACTAGAATCACCAAAATTTTCAAAAAGGACAAAAGGCTTCGGACTTTTTAAAATACCTGGCTGATTGACTAAGCTCTCTAACAACAACCTCTCTACGAGCTCAATATCACTACCATACGCAACACCAACACTTACAAACTCTCTCGTGGTTCTTCTGTTTTGCGTATAATTGTAGATGATTTCTGTGATAAATTTATGATTAGGAATGATGATGATCTTATCATCTCTGGTAATGGCACGAGTCGTTCTTAACTTAATCTCTATAACTCGACCTACTTTCCCGTCAGTCTCAATAATATCACCCACAAGTAAAGATTTATCTACAATGATAAAAATACCGCCTATGACGTCTTGAAACAACTCTTGTAATGCGAGTCCTAAACCTATAAATAACGCGGCAGATGCAGCTAGAAAAGGAGTGATGTTTACACCCGCAAAACTCAATGTTGCAAAAACAACAATGATATAAGTTATGTATTTGATAAACTTAAAAACGCTGACAAACTTCTGCTTGTCCGTTTCATCCATTTTACGGGTATACAATTTACGCACCCACTTAAGAATAAAGCTTGCAAAGAAAAACGATAGGACTATAAGAATAAAAAGCCCTATGGTTAGATTAATTTGAGTTTCACCCTGACCAAAAGTCCATCCTATTTCTAAGAAATCCTTTATCGCAGTCCAGATGTTCTCTCTAACTACTTCTTCTATTTTGTCTACTACTTTGTCTTGCACCTATTTTAATACTTTAACCATTTGAGCAGTTCTTTATAACTGGCTTTCTTTCCATACATTAATATACCCACGCGGTAAATTTTTGCGGCGAACCAAACTGTGCCTATAAATGTAGCAAATAAAATGACTACAGAGAGTACTTGTTGCCAAATAGGTACACCAAAAGGAATTCGCATTAGCATTACTACAGGAGATGTAAAAGGAATAAAGGAGAAAACCTGTGAGACCGTGCCGTGAGGATTATCCATCACCGTAAAGATCCCCACGTAAACGGCCAGAATAAGTGGCAACAAAATAGGCAACATAAATTGTTGTGTGTCTGTTTCACTATCTACAGCAGCACCAATTGCAGCATATAAAGATGCGTATAACAAGTAACCGCCTATAAAGAACAACAAAAACATAATCACTAGATTCAAGAGTGGTAAGTTATTTGCCTCGATCATAAATTGAGTTATTCCGTTTTCTAAACCACCTTCGCCTGCTGCTTGCATTAATGCTTGTTGCTGTGGTGTTTGCATCTCATTCATATCAATACCAAAAATCAAAGGCACCACCATCATCAACACCCCCATTAATATGGTCCACATTAAAAACTGGGTAACTCCAGCTAGAGACGTTCCAATAATTTTACCAAGAAGTAATTTAATTGGCTTTACAGAAGAGATGATAATCTCTATAATCCTACTGGTCTTTTCTTCGATTACGCTTCGCATTATCATATTTCCGTAGATAATAATAAACATGAATAATAAATAACCTGCGAGACCACCAAAACCTAATTTAAGTACATACCCTAACTCTGATGTTTCTTTACCCTTATAGGTTTCTTGATGTGTTTTTATGCGAATGCGCATTTCTTGAATACGCGCAGCATCAATCCCAGCCTCTTTAAGCTTTAGAACGTTTGCCTCCGTTTCTAGCACATCTTCTATCTCATCCATCACACTCAATGATGGAGAATCTTCAGAATAAAATGTAATCTGCTCTGCCACCTCATCAATGCTGTTTGCCTTCGGAATATATAATAAACCGTAGCGCTCTTGCTCTTCAGATTGCTTTTTTAAGTCTTCTAATGATTGCCCAGTTACGTATACATAGGTGGTATTATCTGTGTCCTCAAACTGGTTGCTGAAATATCCACTCTCATCAAGAATCGAAATTTCTCTTGAAGTGCTTTTATTTAAACTTGCAAGATATGCTACTAGCGAAAATATACCGACAAAAATAAGTGGCGTTAAAAACGTCATGATGACAAAAGACTTATTACGCACCTTAGTCAAATACTCTCTCTTTATAATTAATGATAGATGATTCATAATGCTAGCGATTTAATTGTTTTTATTCACTGTTTCGATGAAGATGTCATTTGCAGACGGGATCACTTCATTAAAATGAGTGATTTGCCCTAAGGTCGCTATATACTGTAAAAGTTCATTAGAAGAAGTGTCTGGCGTAATCTTGATGCGATATTTAAGGTCTTCATTGATGCTCTTAAACGTAGCTGCCTCCACACTAAATCTTTCACTTAATAGTCCCGAAGCTTGCTGAGGGTTTGTCGGTATTAGCCCTACATCAAAAGTATTATTCTGGTAGGCACGCTTGATATCTATCAGTTTACCATCAAGAATTTTTTTAGACCTATTTATCAGTGCAATATGGTCACACATTTCTTCTACAGATTCCATACGGTGGGTAGAAAAAATTACCGTGGCACCATCATCTCTTAATTTTAAGATTTCATCCTTAATTAAATTAGCGTTAATAGGATCAAAACCACTGAAAGGTTCATCAAATATAAGGAGTTTAGGTTCGTGCAAGACGGTCACCACAAACTGAATTTTTTGCGCCATCCCTTTAGAGAGCTCTTGTATTTTTTTATTCCACCAGTCTCCTATTTCTAGTCTTTCAAACCAGTATTTAAGCTTAGCTTTCGCTTCGGTTTTTGAGAGGCCTTTTAATTGCGCTAAATAAAGCACTTGCTCCCCTACCTTCATAGATTTATACAAACCTCTTTCTTCTGGTAAATAGCCTATATTCTGGATATGGTTTTGATGCAAAGGTTCGCCATCAAGAAATACCTTTCCTTGATCTGGCATTGTAATTTGATTAATGATTCTTATCAAGGTTGTCTTTCCTGCACCATTAGGCCCTAACAAACCGAATATACTTCCCTTTGGGACCTCAATACTTACATCGTCGAGCGCCTTAAATTCGCCAAAATTTTTAGAAATATTCTGGGCAACTAAAAGTTTATTCATATTGATTTTAATTTGGTTGAAATAGTTTAGAAAAAGTAAAAGAACACGATTTATAATGGGTTAGTACCCCATAAGCCTTAAGTGTTACATAAAAGAGGATTAAAGATATCCTATATAAACGCAAAACCCACCTTTTAATTTACATTAAAAGGTGGGAAAAAAAATTGCTATGAAAAAGAAAAATTATCGCTTATTACTAAACGATAGTCAAATATAACAAAATATTTGAGAATTAACGTTTTTTTAAGAAAACATGTCTTTTACTTTTTCAAAAAACGATTTGTCCTCAGATTCTGGCTTCGGTTGGAAGTGCTCATCTTCGGTCATTTTTTCAAAAAATTCTTTTTGCTCCTTAGACAAAGTCTTTGGTGTCCAGACATTTACATGCACAAGTAAATCTCCTGTCCCATATCCATTGATACTAGGAATCCCTTTACTGCGAAGTCGTAATATTTTTCCGCTTTGCACTCCCGGATCTACCTTTATACGGACTTTTCCAGTTACGGTGTCTATTTCTTTAGAACTTCCGAGTGCTGCATCGCTAAAACTAACGTACAAATCATAATGTAAATTATCACCTTCTCTTGATAAGCTATCGTGAGGTAATTCTTCTATAGCAACTAAAAGATCTCCTGCGATACCATTACCCGGAGCGTCATTTCCTTTACCAGTAACTTTAAGCTGCATCCCATCTACAACACCTGCTGGTATTTTTATAGAAACAGTCTCATCTGTAGAGAGCATTCCATTTGCATCTGCATTTGCCGGCTTGTTAGCAATCATTTGACCAGAACCACCACACGTAGTACAAGGAGCAGAAGTTTGCATCCTACCTAATATAGTGTTTTGGATTCTTGTTACTTGCCCAGCACCATTACAAGTGCTACACGTATTGTATGTAGTTCCCGAGGCAACTTTTTTACGCTTTACCTTGATTTTCTTTTCTACGCCGTTGGCAATTTCTTCTAGTGTAAGTTTAAGACGTACTCTTAGGTTGCTTCCTTTTAACGTACGACGACCACCGCCACCACCAAAACCACCGAAGCCACCAAAACCGCCTCCGCCGCCTCCGCCAAAGATGTCTCCGAACTGGCTAAAGATATCGTCCATATTCATACCTGCACCACCACCGCCGCCAAAGCCACCGCCACCTTCAAAGGCTTGATGCCCATACTGGTCGTAACGTGCTTTTTTGTTTGGGTCGCTCAGTACCTCATAGGCTTCTGCAGCCTTCTTAAATTTTTCTTCTGCCGAAGCGTCACCTGGATTTTTATCTGGGTGATGTTCAATCGCTTTTTTGCGATATGCTTTTTTAATTTCGGCAGCAGTTGCTCCTTTAGAGATGCCTAATAGATCGTAAAAATCGTCTTTCATTTTGTATGTTTAGATTAGGATTGCCCTATCACTACTTTTGGATAACGAATTATCTTATCACCCAGTTTATATCCTTTCTCAATGACATCAATGATTTTACCTTTCATATCATCTGAAGGCGCAGGTATTTGTGTAATTGCTTCGTGCAAATCAGCATTAAATACATCTCCAACGCTAGTCTCACTGAGCTCTAATCCCTTTTGTGTTACTGCCTCTTTTAGCTTGTTACTAATAAGCTGCATTCCCTGTACGTGAACATCATCACTCTCTTCGGTAAATCCTTTTAAAGCGCGTTCAAAATCATCAAGTACTGGTAATAAGGATACCATGATATCTTTTCCAGCTGTTTTAAAAAGTTCAATACGTTCTTTCGTCGTACGCTTCTTATAGTTTTCAAACTCAGCAAAAAGCCTTAAATAGCGTTCTTTTTCACCTAGCAACTTTCCTTCTAGAGCCTCAATTGGATCTCTTTCTTCTAGTACCTCTATTTCGTTTTCTTCGCTTGGTTCGTTGTTTGATGTTTCCGAAGTTATCTCTGGGTTGTTCTCCACGATATCTTCTACAACCTCATCTTTTAAATCTTTATTACTCATAGTTAAATGTGTGTCAAATATTTTTATTGGAGATTGCAAAAGTACTGCCAATTGTCGATTATTTGCCAAAATGTCACCTAATAATTTTAATACAGCTTTAAGACTAATCGCGTCTTAACTCTAGTGTTTTGTAGTCAAACCATTAAAGAATTAAATAAAAAATTCATTACATCAAGTGCTATTTCAGCTTTATTAATCGCTGGAATAAGTTCTTGTAAGCAGAAGCCGAAAAAGAAGTTGCTACCGCAGAGGCAATGGCGGTAGATTACAAAGTAGACACTACAAAATCTATGGTGAGCCGATTAGGAAAAAACCAACGGAATCATATATGGGCATGCTCTCACTATCTGAAGGTTTTGTTTCTGTAATGGATAAAGATATACAAGCGGGAACTTTCGTGATAGATATGAAGCCTATCGTATCTACAGATACTGAAGGGCGCATGAAAGACAATCTAGAAGCACATCTCAAAGGTACTGTTGAAGGCAAAGAAGGTGACTTTTTTAATGTGAACAAATACCCAAATGGTGCATTTAGCATTACTAAAGTGGCAGGCGAAGACCGAAAAGTTATAGTAAGCGGTAATCTTACACTACTGGATAAAACAAATAATACAAGGTTCCCTTCAACGGTTTCTTTTCCTGGAGATTCAATGTTCTTAAAAAGTAAACCAATTATGATTGACCGCATACAATGGGGAATCAACTATGGGTAGAAAAATATTTTTGATGACTTGGGAGATAAGTTCATTAATGATGAAATAGAACTTACCGTAGAGTTACACGCGAAGAAATAGGTGGCAGCAAAAAGATTAAAAAGAAGGACAACTAGATTAGTTGTCCTTCTTTTTTGATATTAGTTGAACCAAAGCGCTCTCTATATTTGAATGCTTAAAAATAAAATTTGTCTTCTGCAGTTTTGCCGGACTTACCAGCTGCCCCTCTAAGGCTAAAGTTGCCATCTCACCGAGCGCAAGCTTTAAGGCAAATCCAGGAACGTTTGGCAACCATATATTGCTACCGTAGTGATGTGCAATTTTCTTAGTCAGTGTTTCATTCTTAACTGGAGTAGGCGCTACGGCGTTATAAACTCCATCAAGGCGATTCGCTAAAATATATTCATAAATACCCACGATGTCTTGTAAGTGAATCCAAGAGACGTATTGATTACCAGATCCTATTGCCGCACCAACACCCATTTTGATTGGTTTTTCCATTTTTGGATACGCGCCCTCCTTTTCATCAAGCACTACTCCAGTGCGCACTTTTGCAACATCAATACCTAGGCTAGAAAAAGTATCTGCCGCGGTTTCCCAGGCCTTGACAACGTTACCTAAAAAGTCATCTGCCACTTCTGGAGATTCTTCTGTATACAGTTTAGATTGAGACGGAGGATAAATACTAATACCACTAGCAGAAATAAAGTGAGTCACGTTATTCTCTGTAGCTTGCAAAGCATCAAATATCACTTGAGCCGTATTCGTTCTGCTATCTAAGATCTCTTTTTTATATGCCGTTGTCCATCGTTTTGCAACGGTCGCACCAGCAAGATGAACGATGGCAGTAACATTTTTAAAAGCATCAAGGTCGATCTCATTTTCTTTGGGGTTCCAAAAAAAACCTTTATTGTTTTTTTCTTTAATTATGGCGCTTTTTCTTGTTGTCAAATAATGCACATCGATTCCTCGAGACAGTAAAGCTTGCGTAAGCGACTTACCTATTAGGCCCGTTGCTCCTGTTATCAACACAGTCATTTTGTTTTTTGACTAAAATTACATAATTATGTACTCCTAGCCACAAAATTAACGGGAGTTTAGCAACTAAATCGTATTTCTTGCAGCAGTGGAAGCTGGAAGATGTGAGATTGGCGATTGGCGATTGGCGTTAAAAAATATGAAGCATCCTCACAATTTTAACGAACTAGGGTAAAATATAAAACTTAAAATATATTGAAGCTAATTACATTACACTTTTGTAGCTCGCAACATTTCACGTTTTCTTGGAGGGCCAGGCAAACGTTCTACCGCAAAACCTACCGTTTCCATAGCGCGTCTCGCACTTCCTTTTGCAGCATAAGTTACAAGCACACCGCCTATTTTTAGAGCATTATACATGATCAAAAAAATAGCTTCACCCCATAATTCTGGTTGCACCCTTGCCCCAAATGCATCATAGTAAATAAGATGAAAGGCATCTTTATCTACAATCTGATCAAAGAGCTGTTGTCTTTTGCAAAGGTGGAAATATTCTGATATTGAAACCTCTTCCTCCCAAGTAGCCTGGTGCATTGCGTCAAATAGATGTTGCGGAGTTTTGAGCATTTCGGCATAATTAATAGCCTTAATTTCTTCTTCTGAAAGCGGGTATGCTTCCACCCCTGTGTAATTAACTACAACCTTTTTATTCTCTGCTTCAAGTACTGTTAAATAAGCATTAAGCCCTGTCCCAAAACCTATTTCCAACACTGATAACGAATCTCCAACATCACTTTTATCTATTATATGATGAAGCCCCATACCAATATAAACGTGTTGCGCTTCTACAACGGCACCGTGTTTAGAATGATATTGCTCATCCCAGTCAGGTAAGTATATACTCACAGAGCCATCTCCCGTTTTTATAATTGTTCTTTTCAAAATGTGCGTTATTCTCTGTGCAAGAGCACACCGTTAGATACTACAGAAAGGGTGCGCTTTGGTTCGGTAATACCCATTACTTCTTCAATTTTTTTGCCCGCATCTTCTGCATAATGACGTTGGTCGTCTATACTCATTTCTTCTACAAAAGCAAGCCCTTCTACTATAACAGCAGCGCCAGCAATATCTTTGGGCATAAAGAAACCGTAGTCTTTAAATTTTACCATTGCCTCGTCTTCGCCCATGTCTAATAGCATCCAGCACCCTTTACTTGCGCAAACTTCTTTTACGCCTGTCGTAAACTTCACTGGCACTGTGTCACCTGGTTTTAGATTTGAAAACTTCTCGATCATAGCTTCTTTTGTCATTGCTTTATCTTCTGTAATCTCATCTCCAAAAGACTCGTAATTCATTGCGATTTCTTGATCTTCTGTTTCCGCAGTTTCTTTTTTCGTAGTTGTCTCGCAAGAAAAAGTAAATGTAGCAAGCGCGATTAGTGAAAAAATATTTTTCATTGTTTGTTGATTTTTTATTATTAAAACGACCTATAATATACGGCAAATTTATTAAATTCAGATCATTCTATGAAGCTGAAAAAATGACTATTTTTGCAATCTATAAAAAAACTTAATATGATTACTCAAGAAAACTCAAACTTAATAATTAAAGAAATAGATACATCTAGAATTGGCGCGGTTGACTTTGACAACCTAACCTTCGGAAGTGATTTTTCTGATCATATGTTTGAGTGTGATTATAAAAATGGAAAATGGCAAGAGCCAACCATTAAACCTTATGGCCTTTTGACGATATCTCCAGCTGCCAAGGTATTTCATTATGGTCAGGCCGTGTTTGAAGGAATGAAAGCGTATAAAGATGATAACGGTGATGTCTTTCTTTTTAGACCAGAAAAAAACTTTGAGCGCATCAATAAGTCTTCAAAAAGAATGGCGATTCCAGAATTTCCTGAAGATTACTTTTTTGATGCATTACATGCTTTATTAAACCTTGACAAAGAATGGATACGCCCAGGAAATGGCAACTCGTTATACCTTAGACCATTTGTAATGGCGACTCAAGTAGGGGTTTCTGCATCACCCGCTGATAAATACAAGTTTATGATTCTTATGTCTCCTGTACAATCTTATTACTCTGGTGACGTAAAGGTAATTATCGCACAAGAGTATAGCCGTTCTGCTAATGGAGGTGTAGGTGCTGCAAAAGCGGCAGGAAACTACGGAGCTCAATTTTACCCTACAAACCTAGCAAAAGAACAAGGCTATGATCAAGTAATTTGGACAGACGCAAACGAGCATAAATACTTAGAAGAAGCAGGCACGATGAATGTTTTTTTTAGAATTAACGATACTTTAATCACGGCACCTATCAGCGATCGTATTTTAGATGGTGTAACTCGCAATAGCGTATTAGCGCTTGCAGAACGCGCAGGCATTAAGACAGACGTACGTAAACTCTCGGTAGACGAGCTTGTAACGGCAGCATCAGATGGTTCGCTTAAAGAGATTTTTGGCAGTGGTACTGCCGCAGTAATAAGTCCAGTAAGTGCTTTTTGTTATAACGAGAAAGACTACACATTAATAAAACCAGCAGACTCATATGCAACTCGATTTAAAAAAGAACTTATGGATATCCAGTACAATCGTGCTGAAGATTCTTTTGGCTGGAGAATAGCGGTTAAGTAGATAATCGTAGTAAATAAATATACTACAAAACTAAAAATCCCGATGAAGCAATGCTCTATCGGGATTTTTTTTAGCCTGTACCTTTATCGTGTATCGTGATTCCCTTTTTGTATCGGGTCTTGTTTTAATAGGTCTCTTTTCTTTCTATTTATTTTCCACTACCTAGTCCTACTTCTTTAAAATTTGGGCGATATTAGGCTTAAAGTAGTTTGGGCCTTTTAAGACCTTACCATCTTCACGATATATAGGTTTACCATCTGCTCCTAGCTTGCTCATATTACTTCTTTGAATCTCATTAAAGACCTCTTCAATCTTGTGTTGCAGCCCGTGTTCTATGATAGTACCGCATAATATATAAAGCATATCTCCTAGCGCATCTGCCACCTCCACCAAGTCATTATTAGTGGCAGCTTCCATGTACTCTTCGTTTTCTTCACGCATTAATTCATGGCGTAATTGGTTTTTTTTCACACCTAAATCTGCTTGTGGCGCATCTTTAATTCCTAATCCAAAAGCGGTATGAAACTCGTGAACGGCGGCTATTTTATTTTTCATATTTCTTCTCCGCTCCAGATGCGGCTTTAAAAAATTAGTATTCTATTTTTACAAAGCTAAATTTATAATACTAAATAGCTACACTACTTCAGAAATTTTAATGACTTGGTATTTGAAGATTAAAATAAATACTTGTGAAGGCAATGGTATTTCTATTGTATTTTTGCATCTATAAAGCGACATAATTATGTTTAGTACTGGTCAGTG